>JANOJK010001049.1:0-2521 GCA_031408165.1 Acidobacteriota bacterium
GCGGCCTGCATGGCGAGGGCGTTATTGAGGAGGTTATTCGACTTGATGATCGGGTTGACCGATTGCGGGTGGTTGCGCAGCATGTCCACCAGCGAGATCCGGATCCCGTCGGTGAAGACGCGGGCGGGCGGCGGTTCGAGCGGCTTCACGATGATCACGGTCGTCGGTGTCGGCGTGGACTTCGGGTCGTAGTTCAAATCGCCCACGCCCCTCGTCAATAGGATCCTGATATAGCCCTCGTCGAGCTCTCCGGCCGCGGCGACCGTCCGATCGATCCACAGCCGCAGCGTCGCGTCTTCAAACGGCACGTCGAGGAGCAGGCGCTCCGCCGACTGGCGAAGGCGGCGCATGTGTCGGTCGTAGAGGAACGGCACCCGGTTGTAGGTGCGAAGCGTCTCGTACACCCCCTCGCCGTAGACGAACCCGTGGTCGTACACCGGCACGACCGCCTCGTCAGCCGGGCTGATTCGCCCATTGACATAGACCGCTCCACGCATCGCCGCCGATCCTAGCACACGGCTTTCGCAAAGGCCGTTCGCGGCCGGGTGGTTGACGGCTCACAAAAAGAGCAGAGGATCGTTGAACAGGTCCACGGCCTACTGCATACTTCGAACAGTAAGCCGCGAACCGCGGGCGAACGGCAAGTCGCCAGCGGCAGACCGCAGACTGCACACTGACAATGCGCATACTCAACACCCAGCAGATGCGGGAGGCCGATCGGCAGACGATCGACGACATCGGGCTGCCGTCGATCGTGCTCATGGAGAACGCCGGGCGGCAGGCGGTGGCCGCGATGGAGGCGGCGTTCGAGGACCTCGCCACCAGCAAGGTCGCGGTCCTGTGCGGGCGCGGCAATAACGGGGGAGACGGCTTCGTGGTCGCGCGCACGCTGGCGCAGCGCGGCATCGAGGCCACCGTGTTCCTCCTCGGGAGCGTCGCCGACGTGCGGGGCGACGCCCGGGTCAACCTGGAGATCCTCGGACGCGTTGGCCTCACCGTCGTCGAGATCACCTCGGGGCAGGAGTGGGAGCTTCACTTCAGCGAAATCTCCGAGTGCGATCTGATTGTCGATGCGATCGTCGGCACCGGCTTTCACGGGCCGCTGACCGGCCTGCTCGAGACCGTGGTGGCCGATGTGAACGGTCTCGGCGTCCCGGTCGTCGCGATCGACCTGCCGACCGGCGTGTCGGCGGACTCGCACGAGCTCGAAGGTGAGGCAATCGAAGCGACGATGACCGTCACGCTGGCGGCGCCGAAGATCCCGCTGATCCTGCCGCCCGCCGACGCCTACGGCGGCGACCTGGTCATCGCCGACATCGGCATTCCCGCGGCGGTGATCGACGAGCTCGAAGGCCCCTGGCTCGAGCTGCTGACACGGGAGCGCATGCGCGAGCTCGTGCCGGCGCGCGCCGGCGATTCGCACAAAGGGGATTTCGGCCGCGTCCTGATCATCGCCGGGTCGGTGGGCCGCACCGGCGCCGCGCACCTGGCGGCGGTCGGCGCCCTGCGGTCGGGCGCCGGCCTGGTCACGATCGCGACGCCGCGATCCTGCGTGGCGGCGCTCGCCGCAATGATGCCGGAGTACATGCTGGAAGGGCTCGAGGAGACGGCCGCCGGCGCGATCGATTTCGGCGCCGTGGATCGCGTGCTCGACCTCAAGGCCGACATCATCGCGCTCGGTCCGGGCCTCGGACAGGATCCCTCGACGTCCGCGTTCGTGCAGGCGATCGTCGAGCGCGCGGGCGCGCCGCTCGTGCTCGATGCCGACGCGCTCAACGCCTTTACCGGCGACCCCGAGCGGCTGACCGGACGCGACGGCGTGGACGTGATCATCACACCGCACCCGGGCGAGATGGCGCGGCTCCTCAACCTCACCATCGAACAGGTGCAGGCCGACCGGCTCGAGCACGCCCGCGAGTTCGCCGCGGCCCGCCGCGTCCACGTCGTCCTCAAGGGACACCGCACGATCATCGCGGGACCGGAGGGGCGGGCGTTCGTCAACCTGACGGGGAACGCCGGGATGGCTACCGGCGGCACCGGCGATCTGCTGACCGGCATGATCGCCGCGTGGTTCGCGCAGATTCTCGATCCCGAGGGGGCATGCAAACTGGCCGTCTACCTGCACGGCACGGCCGGCGACCTCGCCGAGGCCGACGAAGGAGAAGTCGCGCTGCTGCCGAGCGACATCGCGGCACGCCTTGGCGATGCGGTGCTCGAACTCACCGCCAGACGCCGCGTCAAAAAGGACCAGTAGGCCCGACCTTTAGGTCGGGCGTGCTCGAATCACACGAATGCTCGAAACCACCAGCGAGACAGAAACCGCGACCGCAGGCGAAGCCCTGGGCCGCGACCTTCGCCCCGGCGACGTGGTGTTGCTCTTCGGCGACCTCGGGGCCGGGAAGACCGCGTTCGTGCGTGGCATGGCGCAAGGGATCGGCGCAAATCCGGACGACGTGACGAGTCCGACATTCACGCTCGTGCAGGAGTACGCCGGCCCGTACGTCACGCTCTACCACGTCGA
>JANOJK010001051.1:0-2203 GCA_031408165.1 Acidobacteriota bacterium
GGGATCGGCCGCGGCGCCGCGTTCGGCGACCTGGACAACGACGGAGACGTGGACGTGGTCGTGACCAACAGCGGCGGGCCCGCGCTCCTGCTGCGCAACCAGGCGGCGGGGAGCGGCCCGACGCAGCATTGGCTCCAGATCAGCGTCCGGCAGGCGGATCGGAACCGCTTCGCCTTCGGCGCGTGGATCGGCGTCGAGCGCGACGGCAAGCCGACCTTGTGGCGCCGCGTGCGCACCGACGGCAGCTACCTGTCGGCCAGCGACACGCGCCTGCATTTCGGGCTCGGCCCCTCGGCTGCGATCGCGGGCGTCGTGGTCCAGTGGCCCGACGGCCAGCGCGAGCGATGGACCGGCGTGAAAACGGATCGCGCCGTCACGCTCCGGCGCGGCACGTCGGTCGAGAAGTGACCTCGCCGGCCGAAAGACTACTCGGTCTTTGTAATGTTGAATGTTGAATGTTGAATGCTGAACGGTCCGATTCAGCATTCAGCATTCAGCATTCAGCGTTCAGCTTTTGCAACCTCTTCTAGACTTGGCCAAGTCTAGAGGACACTGGTTTCAAAACCGCTGCTGCAGGAGGAAGGCCACCATTTGCGCCGTGGTCGGCACCAAAAACCTGCACTTCACGGTTACTCTGCAAACGGTGGCCTCCCTCCCGCCTCCCCGGGGCCCGTATTGAATGCTGAACGGTCCGATTCAGCGTTCAGATTCAGCATTCAGCGTTTGAAACCCCTTCGAGTACGCAAACGCGCGTCGTACTCGTCCCACGTGGCTTCAGTCTTCTGCATCCAGAACGGGGCAATGCGCACGCTGTGCGCCGGTCCCTCGTCCTCGGATCGCCCTGGCTCGGTGGCGGGACTGCCCATCACGAACGCCCCCCGGGGATGGCGACCATCTCGAAGCTGACCTTGGTCCCGGGAACCGCCTCGACGTATCCCGTCCCGGCCGCCGCCGCCGGTAAAGCCTGTTCGCTGCGCGCGGCGAGCCCCGCGACGCACCAAAACCCGAAAGCCAGTGGAAGGGCGGCGTGGAGGCGCCGCGTGAATCTGTCAAGACATGGTTGCTTCTGAAACCATCAGATATCGTTGACGATGCGCGGCCCGACCGTCCGGACGTTACGGACGAGCACCAGCACGGCCGTCATGGCGGCCAGTGGGATGAGGCTTGCACCGATGAGGAGCGGCTCGAACGAGTAGCGATCCGCGACGATACCGGTGAGATAAGTCGCGGCAATGGTCCCCACACCTGCTGCCGTCCCCCCCATGCCCGCGACCGTGCCCACCGAGCGCGCGGGATAGATGTCGGCCGGCAGGTTCAGGATCATCGTCGACACCGCGGCGTAGCCGAACGTCGCGACGGCGAAGTACGCGGCAAGCGCCTGCAAGGACGTCGTGTAGATCGCCGGAATCAGGAACAGCATCCCGAGGGTGCCGGCGACGATGACGACCTTCCGCGCCGCGCCGACGCCCCAGCCGCGCGCGATCAACGCGCTCGAGACGCCGCCCCCCGCGAAGTTCCCGAGATCGGCCGCCAGGAACGGCACCCAGAACGCGAGCAGGCTGTCTTCGAGCCTGAAGCCGCGGCTGACCAGGAAGATCGCGAACCAGTCGGTGATGAAGAACCAGACCGGATCGGTGAGCGCCTTTCCGAGGATGATGCCCCAGGTCTGGGGCAGCGAAAGCAGCGTGCCGTAGGCGAGTGTCGGCGCGGCGGAGGCATCGGATTGGCCGGCCGTCCCGTCGCCGCGATTCGCCAGGATGTCGCGCCGCTCCTCCTCCGAGAGGCGCGGGTGGTCCTCGGGCGATCGATACAGCGCGCGGAAGAGCGGAATCCACAGGAAGCCGAGGACGCCGGTCACGACAAACGCCGGCCGCCAGCTGCCGGTCATCTGATACACGCCCAGCACGATGAACGGCGCCAGCGCGGCGCCGATCGACGACCCGCTGTCGAACAGCGCGACGGCCCATCCGCTTTCGCGGCGGGGGAACCACTCGGCAACCGCCTTGGTGGCGCCGGGCCAGTTGGCCGACTCGCCCAGGCCGAGCAGGAAGCGGAACGCCGCGAAGCTGCGCAGCCCGGTTCCGAGCGAGGTCAGCACGGCCGACACCGAGTAGAACGCGACCGCCACGGTCAGCCCCGTTCGCGTGCCCACGCGATCGAGCCAGCGCCCGCTGACGGTCTGGCCCCCCGCGTACGCCACGCG
>JANOJK010001065.1:0-9313 GCA_031408165.1 Acidobacteriota bacterium
GCGGCGATAGGCCTTCAGATGTTTCCTGGGCAGGGGCAATACATATCCATCGACGTATGGCATGCGAATCTCCTTGGCGCTCGAGTTTCATCTAAGGCGTCCAAACCCTCAGCCTCGTACCCGCGGCGAGAGCCGGATCGCCGGCCATAGTTTAGATCGGGCAGTGCCGTTGCCAAGGCTCGATGCGACCTTCGCGTCGACGCGATTCCCAAACCATTGCAGGCCAGATCAAATCAAAGGCTGGCTTGAACGATGCGCTGGAACAGGGACGTGGTTTCGGCTGATACACGCCCCGCCCGACCCTTCATGGGCCAAGATCAATCACAAGATCAATCAAATGTGGAGGCCGAAAACCCTGTTCACCGCCCGCCGGCCACCTGATTTGTGCGCGTTGGCACACCAGCTGAGGGATAGAATGCAGGGCATCATGGGTCCATGGACGCGTCGGTTCGCCGTCGGTCTGTCCCTCGTCCTGCTGGCTGGCTGCACCCGCAGCTCGCCGACCGCCCCGGCGGCGCCGGCCGCGCCACCACCCGCCGTGGCTGCGGCAGCGGTCTTTCTCGCGCCGAACAGTTGGGACATGCCGGCGGGCGGCGGCTCACTGCTCCTGGACATCGCCACGAGCGCAAGCACCGCCGGGAACGTCGTCGCGCCGGACATCGAAGTCGAGCTGAGCGCGTCCAGCGGCACGTTGTCGGACACGCGGTCGCGCACCGATCGGACGGGCCATGCCAAGGTGACGTGGACGGGGACCAGTTCGGCGACCATCACCGCGCGCGCCGGCGACGTCGTCGGCACCGCGGCGATCCGTGTCCCCTCACCGCCGCCGACAGCTCCGCCGCCGAACCCGAATCCGGTACCGTCCCCGGCGCCGAGCCCTGCGCCCGAGCCGACGCCCGGCCTGCTGGTCGTGACCATCTTCCCATCACCTCGCGGGGGCGATGCCGTGACGCCGATCGCCTTCTTCGCCCAGGTGCGCGCCGCCGACAACCGCCAGTTGGGGCCACTGACTTACGCGTGGGACTTCGAGAGCGACGGCATCGTCGACAGCACGGAGACGGCGCCGACGCATCTCTTCCGGCCGGCGGACCACTGGACGGTGTCCCTGCGCGTCACGGCCCCAGACGGTGGCACCGGCGTCGGCCGCGTCGACGTCGTGATCGGCGCCACGCCTGCGCCCGTGGTCACGACGACGCTGCGCGCGAACCCGACGACGGCGGTCATCGGGGCGAGGTTCACTTTTACGGCGACCGGGAGCGGGAACAGCACGTCTGGACCGGTCACCGCGTTCGACTGGGACTTCGATACCAGCACGCCGGGCCTTGACCTGACCACGTCCACCGGGAGCGCGACAACGAGCTACGAGACGCCAGGGGTGCGGACGGTGCGGGTGACGGCCCGCACCGCGAACGGCAGCAGCGGGAACGCGACGGCCGACGTGACGGTGACAGCGCCATTGACGGTCTCGCTCGAGGTGTCGCCGGCGGGCACGCAGCCGGCCGGGAGGGCGCTCTCGATCACGGCCACGGTGACGTCAGCCGGGCCTGTGCCGGGCGGCCTCGTCTTCGAGTGGGACTGGACGAACGACGGAACCTTCGATGATGAACCGACGACGGGGTCACCGACGTCGACGGTGGGCCATGTCTACAACTCGAACACGCCCGCCACGAAGACGCTGCGGGTGAAGGTCACCGCGCCGGACAACCGGACGGCGACCAATACGATCACGATCACGGTGAGTTGAAACAGCCACCTCGAACGTGACGTGCCCGTCATGCAGGCGCAAGCTGTTCGGCCGGGTGCCTCATGCTGGGGTCTAACGACAGCGGCACCCGCGAGTCGCACATAGCGGCGGCGCGCATGCAGGCACGTTCACCCCTGCGGTTCGTCGCGAGGGCCTTGTAGGGCAGCCCACCGCCACTCCTTTTCGTCGAACTGGCTGGAGGTCGTGGCATCAAGGAGTTGATCGTCGCCGCGATCGTGCATCGCCTTTGCGGCCTCGGCCCATCCCGCGCGTGGCGCCCAGGACGCTCAGGAGGTGTATAATGCCAACTGAGGCGGCATTATGCCAGGATCTGATCGGTCGCGCCTGGGTGAAGTGGAACAACTGGTCCTCCTTGCCGTCCTGCGCTTGGGAGACGGCGCCTATGCGGTACCGATTCGCGCGCTGATCGAAGACGAGGCGGGCGTCGGGGTGTCACGCGGAACTGTCTACGTCACCCTCGAGCGGCTCGAGCGCAAGGGCTACGTCACGTCGTGGTTTTCCGAACCGCTGGCGCTGCGCGGCGGCAAAGCCCGGCGGCTCTTTCGTCTGAAGCCGCGCGGCCTGGCCGCGGTCACCATCACAAAGCGCGCCATTGACCGGCTGGCGGCCGGGACGATCCTCGCAGCGCCGATGGGGAAGAAGGCATGAACACCCGCTGGACCGTCCGCCTGTTGGCCTCGTTGGTGCCGCGAGATTGGCGGGGCGCCGTGGTCAGCGATCTCGAGGAGGAAGCGCGAGCCACTGGCAGGCACAGCCTGTGGCTCGCAGGAGAGTTGCTGCGGGTGGGACTGAGGATGCGAGTGTCGTTCGTGGCAGATGCCGCCCTCGTCGATCTGCGCTTCGTCATGCGATCGTTCATGCGGGAGAAGGGATTCACCACCGCAGCGGTCTTCACTCTGGTGCTCGGAATCGGCGTGAACCTCGCCGTGTTCACGGTCGTCGATCGCGTGCTATTCCGGCCGCTGCCGTTCGCTGACATGGACCGGCTGGTCATGGTCTCGCCGTACGACTCCGAGGGCCAGGCGCGAGCCGCTTCATTCACGAAGGCGCTGTTTCTCGAAAGCCGACGATTGCCGGCTGTCGACGACATGGCCTATGGCGGGTTCACCCACGATCATACGATTGAGCGTGAGGGGGCGGCATCTCTGCCTCTCGGTCTGACAGAAGTGTCCTTCAACTTCCTTGACGTCCTCGGGACACGTGCGGTGATCGGCCGGGGTTTCACCCGCGAGGACGCCGACCTTCCCGGGACTGCGATGGTGACTTACGAAACCTGGCGTGATCGGTTCGGGAGTGCAACGTCGGTACTCGGAACGGAGCTGCGCTCGGGTGCCAACGTCCGCGTCATCGTCGGCGTTCTGCCTCCAGGGTTTCAGCCTCCGGTGATCAATCGGCCGAATGCGCGGTTCGACGGTGTGTTTGTACTGCCGGACACTCTGGAGACGGCCGGACCAGGGGCCGCAGTGTGGGCGGCCGTTGCGCGTCTCTCGCCGGGTGCATCGGGTGTGGTCTGCCAGGGGCAGTTCGACGCGCTGTCGGCGCGTTTCAAACCGGACCTTGGACAGGCGAGCCACCGCGTGCTCGTCGAGCCCCTACGGCCCGCGATGTTCTGGTACGGCTATCGATATCTGTGGCTGCTCGCGGCGGCGGCCGTGCTCGTCGGCCTGGTTGCCTGTGTGAACCTGTCGAGCCTGCTCCTGGCACGGGGCCGCTCGCGCGCTCAGGAGACCGCGGTACGCGCCGCGCTCGGCGCTTCCTTGGGACGACTCCTGCTGACGGAGTTCGTCCGCAGCCTGGCGGTGTGTGTCATCGCATCTGCAGTCTCGCTCGTGCTCCTCTTCTGGTTGACTGAGGGGCTTCGCGGGCTGGTGCCGGGGTACTTCCGCCTGCTGATGCTTCGCACTATCGACGGACGCGTCGTCGGCTTCGCGGCACTCGTTGTGTTCAGTGCAAGTGTCATTGCCGGCGGACTGCCCGCTTGGCGCGCAACGCGAACGAGCCTCATGGCCGTGATTCAACGTGACGGGGGACTTCCGGCGCACGCCCGACGCAATCGCGCGGGTCAGGCCGTCATCGCCTTCCAGGCGGCGTTGGGGGTCGTGCTGGTACTCGCCGCCGCGATGGTCGTGCGAAGCTTTGTCGGTTTGATGAGCACTGACATGGGCTTCGCGCGGGCCAACCTGCACGTCCTCAGCGTGCAGCCGACAGGGGAGCGGCGGGGCGGTGATGATGCTGCCGAGATGGCGCGGTATCGTGGCATTCTCGACATCATTCGGCAACAGCCCGACGTCGAATCTGCAGGAGCCATTGACAGCATGCCGGCGGCCGGGAAGGGGGCGATGACGGGATTCCGCGCCCCGTTGGGAGGGTCCCTTGGCCTGTGGCAGGTGACCGAGGGCCTTCTAGAGACGATCGGCGCGAGGCTGATCGCCGGGCGGCTCTTCACCTCTGCCGACGTGGTCAATCGTCAGCCGGTCGCCATCGTTTCCGAGACCGCCGGTCGGCAACTCTGGCCGGGCGCGCGCGCGGAAGCGATCGTGGGTCGGGAGATGGTGGCCAACGGACAGCCGACGCGGCGAGTCGTGGGTGTCGTCGCTGATATTCGGGAGCGTGCGGATCGGCCGGCCCGGCCGATGGTGTTTGCGCCGGTGCGCGCTGAAGGACTGTGGTTCCTGGACTTCGCGGTTCGGACCAGGGGCTCCCTCACTCCTCCGAACCCGGAGGGCCTCCGGCGCGCACTCGCGGGGCCGTTCGGCGTCACGTCTGTGAAGACGGACGCGGCCGGCTCGAGTATCACGTCCGCGCTCGAACAGCCCCGCATCCAGGCCGTGATGTTCGGTACGTTTGCGGTCATTGCGTTGGTGCTCGCTGCCCTTGGGCTGTACGCCGTCACGTCGTTCGACATCGCTCTGCGCCGCTACGAGCTCGGCATCCGGTCGGCGCTTGGAGCGTCGGCCTCGCAGATCCGCCGCCTCGTCATGCTGGACGCTGTACGGCCGGTCGTCGTGGGTACTGCGATCGGCCTCGTGGCGAGCTACTGGATATCCGGGTGGGTACAAGCGCTCGTGTATCAAGTCGACACGCACGACCCGTGGACGTTCGGACTCGTTGCCGTCACGCTACTCGTCACAGCCGCCCTCGCAGCCTGGGTTCCTGCCCGCCGCGCATCGGTCGCTGATCCGGCTGCTGTTCTGCGGACGCATTGAGTCCGAATCTGAACCCGTTGCAGTCAATCAGTCTGCAACTTGTACATCACCGACCAGACCTCGTGCAGCGAACGCTCGTAGGCTGCTCCGGCACGCCCCTGATGCCGGGCGACCTCGGATTTGAAGTTGTCGTAGTCGGTCTCTTCAGCCAGTCTCGAAAGCACCTGGGACCACACGAGCTTGTCAACGAAGATGCGGAAGGCGTAGTCCGACCCGGCGAACTCTCGAATGTCGCACTGGCCCAATAGATCGGGAAACTGGTTCTTCAGGGCTTCAAGATGTCCCCGAACTCTCGCCCGCACCATAAGGCGGGCAGGATCAATGGGCCGGCCGTGTTTGCCATCCCCTTGCCGGGCGCAAACCGCACTGAAGAAGCCGTGTCTGGTGAAAAGCCACATTGGTCGCCTACGCTGCGATGGCGACGGTGAACGTCGCCGTGTACCCGTTCACCTGGTCACCCGTCACCGTCGCGAGCTCGGATGCGAGGCTATCGGCAAAGATGCCGTCTCTCGAGTTCGTTGTCGGATTGGCGCCGCGTGTGGCGTAGACGCCGCTCGAGTAGACCGCGGCGTTCACCGCCTCCGGGAACGCGATCTGCGTCACTTTCGCGGACGAGCCGTTGCGGACGACCTCGACGTGGATGTGCGTGGCGCGCCCCCGATACCAGCCTGGATAGATCGTCGTGAACGTCACCTGGCCGCTCGCATTCGTGGTCTGGATGCCACGCAGGTAGGCTTGCGCACTCTGGGTGCCGTACTCGGAATAATTCCCGGTCGCATCGCACTGCCAGATGCCGACATTCGCGCCCGCCACCGGGCTGCACGCGTTGGTCGTATCCACCACGTTGATGGTGAGCGTCACCGGCGTACCGGGCTTACTCTCCCGGATATCGCTGCGAAAGAGATGCGCGTGTGACGGGAAGGGTCCCGCGGTTTCGGCCGGCGTCACGGCACAGCCCGCGGCGGTGCCAGTCCCTGGCGTCGGGGTCGTCGGGGTCGTCGGGCTGGCGGCCGCAGGGCCCGTCGGCGACCGGCTCGCGCAGCCGAACCCTAATGCCGCTCCGGCGGCGCCGAATACCAGCAGCGCCTCGCGACGGCTGACTCTCTTGTTCGTCATGTTTCCTCCCGGAATGGCCGCCGCTCGATCTGCGGCCTTCGCTTCCTGCGTCTGAACCATTGTGACGGCGACCCGATGACAGAGGCGTGTCGAGCGTGTGAAGAAACGGTGACGTTGTCCCGGTCCTTCATTGAGCCGAGTGCCCCGCCACTCTCCACGCGATCCACGCGACGACGGCATATCGCGCGGCCTTGCCGATGATGACGGCGGTGGAGAAGCGCGCGAAGGGCATCGCTGCCGCGCCAGCGATCGCGACGAGCGCGTCTCCGACCAGCGGCACCCACGACAGCAGCATGGCGGGAGCGCCGTACTTCGCGACGAGCCGGGCCGCTCGTGGCTGCACCCGCCCGCGCGTATCGCCGGCACCCGCCGCGCGAGCGGCGGCTCGAGCGAGCGCGTACGTGGTGCACGCGCCGAGATAGTTCCCGAGGGTGGCGACGAGCACCGGCACGATCCACTCGCGCCGCTGGTACACCAGCGCGGCCAGCGGCGCCTCTGACGACAGCGGCAGTATCGTGGCAGCCAGAAAGCTCCATGCGAAAAGTCCCGCATAGGCGGCGATTGCGTGCGCCATCACGCCGACGCACGGCGCTGATGAACGATCAGGAGTGACCGCGCATGGTCCGAATGATACCCGACGCGTAGTCAGTCCGGCGTTTCGGCCAGGGGGAGGCTGACGGTCACGCTGGCGCCGCCACCCTCCGGGCTGGCGATGGCGATCTCGCCGCCGTGCGCTTCCACCGTTCGCTTGGCGAGCGCAAGACCGAGCCCGCTCCCCCCGGGCCGCCCCGGATTCCCCCGATACCGGCGCTCGAAGACGTGGGGCAGCGCGTCTGCCTCGATGCCCGAACCGCTGTCGGCGATGGTAACTACGGCGTTCCGGACCGTTCGTCGGAGCGAGAAGCGGACATGGCCGCCCGCAGGCGTGTATTTGATGGCGTTCTCACCGAGATTGAGGAGCAGCTGCCGCAGGCGGATCCGATTGCCCCAGACCTCGACGGCCTCGTCCGCGACGGTCGCGCACGTCATTCCGCGCTCGCCGGCCAGCACGGCGATCAGGTCCACGGCTTCGGTGAACGCGGCCGTCAGGTCGACGCGCTCCCGAGCGGACCCGCTCGACTCGACTTCCGTGAGACTCAACTCCCTCACGTCCCTGACGGTGGCCGCAAGCGCATCGATCTCCTCCGTCAGTTCCCTCAGGTTCTGCTCGTATTCCTCCGGAGTGCGCCGATTGGACAGCGTCACGTCGACGCCGCTCTTCATGATCGCGAGCGGCGTCTGCATCTGATGCGAGACGTCGGCGCTGAATTCGCGCAGTGACGCGAAGGCGCGCTGCAAGCGGTCGAGCAGCTGGTTCACCGACGCGCTCAGACGGCTGATCTCCGCGTCGGCAGGCCCGGCGCTCACCCGACGGGACAGATCCGTGGCTTGAATCGATTCGAGGGTGGCGGCGATACGGCCGATGGGCGCGAGGGCGCGTCTTGCTACGAATAGCCCGCCATAGCTCGTGAGGATGACCACCACGGGAATGAGCGAGAGCGACGCCAGCAGCACAACCCGGAGAAGCAGGTCGACGTCGCCGAGCCGGCGTCCCAGTTGCAGGTATGTGCCGGCGGGGCGCGAGAGTGGCAGGCAGATGAAGCGGACCGGAGCACCTCGCTCGAGGCGAACGGTGAAGAACTCCGCCGTTGTGGATCCGCGCATGGCCGCGTGCTGCAGGGCGGTGTGCTCCCCGATGTCGGGTTCGCTGGACGCGAGGCGGGCGGAGCGAAACACGGTCGCGCCGCTTGCATCACGCACCATCAACAGCGGGCCTACCCGCTGGGAGGCGTCCACCGATGCCAACACGGCGAGGGGCTCAGGGGTAGCCTGGAGGCTCTCCGCAAGGCGTGCGGCGTCGTCCAGCAGCTCATGGTCGTGGTGCCCGTACAACGTCCGCGCGAGCGACGCATACAGCAGGACCGCGAACAGGATCAGCGCCCCGGTGACGATGGCGATGTACCAGATCGTCAGTCGGGCGCGAAGCGTCTTCATGGCGCGGGGCGCTCTCAGGACGTAGCCGACTCCGCGGACCGCGTGAATCAGGCGCGGCGCGCCGCCGTCTTCCAGCTTGCGCCGGAGATGATTCACGTAAACGTCGATCAGGTTGGTCAGCCGGTCCCACGTGAAGTCCCAGACGTGCTCGGCGATCATGGCGCGGGTCAGCTCCCTGCCGGGATTCCGGAGGAAGTACTCCAGCAGCGCCAATTCCTTCTGCGTGAGATCCAGCTTGCGGGCGCCGCGATGCACCACGCGCTTGACCGGGTCCATGACCACGTCATCAACCGTCAGAATCTGCAGGTCCGATGGGCGCCGTCGGCGGAGCAGCGCGCGCGCGCGCGCGTGCAGTTCCGAGAAGGCGAACGGTTTGGTCAGGTAGTCATCGGCGCCGCTCTCCAGGCCGCGGACGCGATCCTCGACGACGCCCCTGGCAGACAACATGAGAATGGGCAGATCGACGTTCCTGCGGCGCAGCTCGCGGCAGACCGAGAACCCGTCCATCCCGGGCAGCATGACATCGAGAATGACCAGGTCGTAGACGAGTTCCCGCGAGCGGCTCAATGCGCGCTCGCCATCCGCGGCCGTGTCGACAGCGAACCCCTGTTCGATCAGGCCGCGCTGGATGTTCGCGGCGAGCCTGGCTTCATCCTCGACGATGAGGATACGAATCGCGCTCGCCGCGTCCGTCATGCGTGGTTCAGGGGGATCGGGCGTCGGGTTACCGCTGCGCGCCGCCGGCCGCGGCGGCCCGGCGGCGGGCGGAGGTGTGCGAGTGACGGATCTTCCACGCGCCCGCGGCGTCCTGCACGAGGACGAGGGTTTCGAGCCCGCCGCTGTCGATCTCTCGGGCGCCCATCCTGGCCTTGAGGGAGTACTCCGACGTGACGTAGGCCGCTTTCCCACCATCGAGCACGGTGGCCCGGACGTTCGCGTGCGCGAACGTGAGATTCTCAAACTCCTTGAGCTCGGGGCCGAGGTGATGGTCCCGGTAGTCGGCCCATCCCCGGTTGATGCCGCCGCCCTCATAGATCGTGACGTCGGGATGATAGAACGTGGCGAGCTTTTCGAGATCCTTCGCGTTGAACGCCTGATCGTAGGCCCCGAGCCACTGGGCGATCGCGGCTCCCGCACCGCTCCCCTGGGTCGCGGTGCCTGCTGCCGCAGGCGTTGTCGTCAGCTTCGTGAC
>JANOJK010001097.1:0-2771 GCA_031408165.1 Acidobacteriota bacterium
ACAGTCTCGAGGTCCCAGCCAAGGCCGTAACCGGTCTCCTCACCCGAGGCTAGCGGCTGTGGTGTCTGGAGCATCTTCACGGTGGCGGGCTGCAGCAGCTTGCCGCTGTTGATCGCCATCCCGAAGCGCACCAGGTCGGACGGGGTGGACAGGAACGCGCCTGCTCCCGCGAAGCAGGAGTAGTCCCCCTCGCGCGCCAGTTCGGGACCGTAGCGGGGATCCCCCGCGAACTTCGGGTAGTAGAAGGTCGCCCGATCCGGGATCGGTTCCGTCGCCGAGTCGGGCGTGGTGTCGGTCATGCCCAGCGGCTTGAGGATCTGCGTGCGCACGAACGTGAAGAACGGCTCGTTCGCCGCGGATTCGACCGCCGCGCTCACCAGGATCCAGCCGAGCGTCGAATACTTGTACTGGGTGCCCGGCTCGAGCTGAAGGGGAATCTCCGCAAATCGCTTCAACCCGTCGTTCGTCCGCTCGCAGCGCTCCGAAAAAAGCGGCTCCTCGTCGCCGCCGTCCGTCCTGACACCCGCCACATGTCCCATCAGATGACGAAGCGTCACGGGCCACTGTTTCTCCGGGAACGAAGACACGTACGTCTGAATCTCGGCGTCGAGGTGCAACCGTTCTTTCTCCAGCAGCAGGCCGACCGCGGCCGACGTGAGCGCCATCGAGGCGCCGCCGGTCCTGAACCGCAGACCTGGTGCGACGGGCACCCGTTTCTCGAGGTCCGCCCAGCCAAACCCTTCGGCCCACACGATCTCGCCTCCGGCACCGACGGCCACGGACAGTCCCGGCAGGTTTTGCTGGACGAGTCCCGCACGAGCGAGCTGCCGCCCCAGCTCCACCGCGTCGGTCCACTGTCGCGATGGCGACGACTGCGTCACGGATGGCACGCCCTTCGGGTCCGGGTGCAGCGGCCGTGCAGTGGCGTTCATGTACACAAAGAGCCCCACGACAAACACGCCGAGCAGGAAGGGGGGCACTGCGATCAGCGCGAGCCATTTCTGTTTTCGACTCTTTGACACGTTCCTCGTTCCTCTCCCGGGAGACCTCGTCCCCCGGACCCCCTTAGTGGCGCAACCTTCCTACAAGGACGGCTGGGGGTGCTTGCGGCTGGGCCGCCCCGACGGCAAGGCTGCCCAGATCATCGGCGCGACAGGCGCCGCCATCAGCGCCAGCGCCACGAGGAACACCGGCCAGTTGAATGTCGTGGGGAGGACCGTTCGTACCGCCTCGAGCCCGTATGGCGCTGCCCGCAGGGAGTCGGCCATGAACACGTACAGCGCGAGCGCTGCGCCGAGACCCGCCGCGGGCCAGAGTCGGGACCCGCTCCCACTACCTGGCGACAGAGCGGGTGACGCTGTCGCAAGCGTTCCCCACACGAGCATCAGCACAGCGATGGAGACAGGTGCGATGACAGGCCCCCACCAGGGCAGCGGCAGCAGGAAAAGCACGTCCCAGTCGAAGAGCGACGCCGGCCAGCCGGACATGACCTTGAGCCACACGTAGTAAAAGATGTCCCAGGTGCCGAACGCGATGGCCGCGTAGGCGAGCCGCGCACGTACGGTGGCGCCCGCAAGGCAACCGACGGCAGCGAGCATCACGAGGGTCGCCGCTTCGCGCGCGAGCTCGATCATGCCGAGCGCGCCCGCCATCGGCAGCGGATTCGGCTGGTACGGTTGGAGACGATCGACCAGCACGCGCAGGTCATAGACGCAGGCGGCCTCGACCCAGGCCATCGCGACGGCGAAGGTCGCGACGAGGACCCACGAGGTCCGCCGATTCGCGGAGTGCATCACAGCGCGGCGCCCGTCCGGGCGGCTATGCTGGCGTTGGTGCCGGGAGCGAAGGAGCGGATGCGCGACTCGACGCGGTCCACCACCTCGTCCGGCGTCGACGTGCCGGCGGTCAGCCCCACCGTCTCTGCGCCGCCGAACCAGTCGAGGCACAGATCCGCGTCCGTCTGCACGTGGTGGACGCGAGCGCAGTAACGGGTGCACGTTTCCACGAGCTGCCTGGTGTTGTTGCTGGATGCCCCACCCACGACGATTACGACGTCGGCCTGGCGCGCGAGATCGATCGCGGCGGCCTGGCGCTCCTTGGTGGGACGGCAGACGGTATCGATGAAGTGGACGTCGGAGTCAGCGAAGCGCCGCCGCATGCAGGCGACCAGGCGCCGCACGTTCTCAATCGGTTGAGTGGTCTGCGCGGCCACGCCGAGACGCGGCCTCGGCGTCAGCGCCAGCACGTCGGTCTCATCGAGCACGACGTCGAAGGCGTCGAGGTCCTCCGTGAGTCCCCGTACTTCGACATGTCCGCGCTGCCCGATGATCACGGGGTGGTAGCCATCGCGGACGAGCGCCTGCACGGCGCGATGCGCCACGCGCACGAGCGGGCACGTCGCATCAACGACCTCGAGACCGAACGCGCGCGTGCGGGCCAGGGACCGCTCCGAGGCGCCGTGCGCCGTCACCATGACGGTCCTGGTCGCGACACGGGCCGGATCCTTCGCGGTCGCGATCCCCCTGGAGCGCAGGCTGGCGAGCACGGCGTCGTTGTGAACGAGATCGCCGAGGACCGTCAGCGGTGCCGTGTCGCTGCGGCGTACCGCGAGCTCGATGGCATCCCGAACTCCGAAACACATCCCGAGGTGCGTTGCGCGCAGGATTTGCATGGTTTAAACTTTACATTGCAAAGACACACTAGCTTTGCATCGTAAAGTTGTCTTGTCAAGATCGTTTTTCTCACCTCCCGGGCGACGGCCCGATCCGAGC
>JANOJK010001132.1:0-2548 GCA_031408165.1 Acidobacteriota bacterium
AGCGAGCTGGCGTACGTGATGGCCGCCGAACGCATCGGGCAGTTCGAAGTCCCCAAGCGCGCCCAGTACCTGCGGGTGCTGGTCAACGAGCTGCAGCGGATCGCATCGCACTGCCTCTGGCTCGGCACCTGGTGCCTGGACATGGGGGGGGCGCTCGGCGGCGGGACGACGGTCTTTCTCTACTGCATCCGCGAGCGCGAGCTCGTGCTGGACCTGTTCGAGTCGCTCGTGGGGGCGCGGCTGCTGTACGGCTTCCACCAGGTCGGCGGCGTGCGCTACGACCTGCCGTCGGGCTGGACCGATCAGTGCCGCACCACGATCGATCTGATCGAGCAGCGGCTGCACGAGTACGAGTCGATGCTCGAGGACAATCCGTTTTTCACGATGCGCACGAAGGGGGTCGGCGTCGTCTCGGCCGCGCTGGCGCAGGACGTCGGGATCAGCGGCCCGCTGCTGCGCGGATCCGGCGTGAACTTCGACCTGAGGCGCGCGCAGCCGTATTCGTCGTACGAGGACTTCGAGTTCCGGGTGCCCGTCGAGATGGCCGGCGACTGCCACGCGCGGTATCTCGTGCGGATGGTCGAGTTCCGCGAATCGATCCGGATTATCCGCCAGGTGCTCGAGCGCCTCCCCGAAGGGCCCATCTCGTCGCGCCCCGGCGTGAAGTCGCTCGCGCAGGTGAAGGTGCCCAAAGGGGAAGCCTACGCGCGCGTCGAGGGCCCGCGCGGCGAAGTCGGGTGTTACCTGGTCGCCGACGGGACCAACAAACCGTACCGCATGAAGTGGCGTGGGGCGTCGTTCTCCAACCTCGCGATCCTGCCGCACATCCTGCCCGGCGCGAGCGTTGCCGACGTCGTCGCGATCATGGGCTCGGTCGACCCGGTGTTCGGCGAGGTGGATCGGTGAGAAACGATCTCCCAACGAGTTTGCAGCGCCTGCGGCAGCAAGCGAGGGCCGGAGGGAACCGCCGCGTAGCGGCGGCCCGAGCGCGCAGCGAGGTGGGGAACGCTTTCGGGGCCCCACCGAGCGAAGTGAGGAATGACCGGTGACGGCACTGCCGCCGGTGCTCGTCGCGACGATCACCGGCGCGGTGGTCCTGGGCTCGCTCATCGGCATCATCGCGTACGTGACGCTGCTCGAGCGCAAGTTCGCGGCGCGCATGCAGTCGCGCATCGGTCCGTACCGCGTGGGGCCCCACGGTTTGCTGCAGCCGATCGCCGACGGCATGAAGCTGATGCTGAAGGAGTACCTCGTCCCGGCCGCGGCCGATCGCCGGGTGTTCAATCTGGCGCCCGTCGTGTTCCTCGTGCCCTGCCTGCTCATCTTCGCGACGATCCCGTTCGCTCCGGGGCTCGGTGTCGCCGACCTCACGACCGGCGTGTTGTTCTTCCTTGCCGTGTCGTCGCTCGAGATCGTCGGCCTCTTCATGGCGGGCTGGGGCTCGAACAACAAGTACGCGCTGCTGTCGGTGATGCGCGCCGTCAACCAGATCATCTCCTACGACCTGCCGTTCCTGTTCGCGGCGCTCGTGCCGGTGATGCTGGCCGGGTCGCTGCGCCTGTCCGACATCGCGGCGGCACAGTCCGGGCTGTGGTTCGTCGCCTACCCGGTGATCGGCCAGCTGGCGTTCTTCGCCTTCATCGTCACTGCCGTGGCGGCGGAGAATCGCGCCCCCTTCGACATCCTCGAGGCCGAATCGGAGCTGGTGGCCGGGTTCCGCGTCGAGTACTCGGGGATGCCGTTTGCGCTCATTCAGCTCGCGGAATACGCCCACGTCCTCGGCACGTCGTTCCTGGGCGCGCTGCTGTTTCTCGGCGCGTGGGCGGGGCCAGGGCCGGCGTGGCTCGGACCGATGTGGTTCCTGCTGAAAGCGCTGTTCGTGTTCCTGATCCTGACCTGGATCCGATGGAGCTTCGTCCGGATTCGCGCGGATCAGATCCTGCGCGTGTCGTGGAAGCTGATGCTGCCGGCGACGCTGCTGCTGCTGCTCTCCACCGCGCTCGTCATCGTGCTGAGGAGCCCCCATGCCTGAGATCGAGACGCCGCTCCTTCGCCCGGAGGCTGCGGCGGGCACGCCCGACGCTCGCCCGGGGGCTACGGCGGGCAGGCCCGACGTTCGTGCGGGGGCGACGGCAGGCAGGCCCGACCGTCGCCCGGAGGCTGCGGCAGGCAGCCGCGGCGCGATTGCCGAGGCGCTCGCCATCGGCATGGCGGTCGTGCACGGCATGCGCATCACGGCCCTCAACATGTTCCGGAAGCCGGTCACCGTCCACTACCCGGATGTGGCGCGTCCGGTGACGGATCGGTTTCGCGGTCTGCTCGCGCTGACGTATGACAAAGAGACCGGCGAGGAGAACTGCATCGGGTGCCGCCTGTGCGAGTTCATCTGCCCGCCGGCGGTCATCAAGGTCGAGATGCTCAAGGGCGTGAAGCGCAACTACGCCAAGACCTTCATCCTGGAGCTGTACGCCTGCGAGTTCTGCGAGCTGTGCGTGCAGGTCTGCCCGACCGACGCCATCATCCAGATGAAGTCGTTCGACCTGTGCAC
>JANOJK010001178.1:0-2858 GCA_031408165.1 Acidobacteriota bacterium
GCTGCGCGATTTCGAAGGTTTCTTCTCGAAGACAGTGAGCGGGCCACGAGACTGCGTCAATCACTACCGGCTTTGAATCTTCTGTCGCCGTCGGAAAGACAGGCGGTGATCCGGAGCCAAACAGACGCGGACGTGATAGCGGCTGTGACGGGTCGATGACCAGGGCGGAACTGGAACACGCGATACGAGCCGCGTGTGGCATCTCAGGCGACGACGAAGTCTATGTATTTGGCTCGCAGGCGATTCTCGGACAGTATCCTGATGCTCCCGAAACGCTGCGTCAGTCCGCCGAGGCCGACATCGCGCCGGTCACGGCCGTCGATATGACGGAATTCATCGATGCTCAACTCGGCGAACTATCGCGTTTCCACGACGCGCATGGATTCTACGTGCACGGCCTGTCTATTGAGGCCGCGGTTCTGCCCGATGGATGGCAGGAAAGAGCCATCGCAGTTCGCAACGAAAACACTCGACATACCACGGGATGGTGCGTCGAAGCTCATGACCTCGCCGCAAGCAAACTCATCGCTTTTCGCGACAAGGACAAAAGCTTTGTCAGAGTGCTTATTCTCGAAAGGCTGATCGACCCAGGCACGCTACGTGGCAGGCTGCGTCAACTTCCGGACCGCCCGCAAGTAACGGCTCGATTACTCGAATTGATCGAAGCTTGGCTCACAGGTGTCCTGCGAGACAGCGACCGTCATGCTTGACTGGTGCAACCGTTGGAAATCGGGTCGATTACGCAAAATAGACGGCGCGCACCGCGGTGACGATAACCCTATGCCGAGGAGTCGATCTGCGCCCAGAGCAACCCTTCACAAAGGCCGGAAAAGGCCGTCGCGGATCTGAGAATGGCCAAACACCATCTGTGCGCTGGGTGCGCTCGCGATCGTTGTCTGTCCGCGTGGGTTTCAGAATCGGGTCACCCTATCGACCGGGAGATCAGTGCTCTGACGCGCGCGATTGCAGTGGGGGGCGAGCTCGAATTCCTCCTCGATGAACTGCGCGCGTGGGAGAAGCGGCGCGACGACTTGCGCCTGGCGATCGACGCTCGGGAGCGCGTGTCGGGGAGTTCGAGGGGCGAAGCCCCGATCAGACGCGAGGGAGCGCAGCGACCGAGCCAGCCGAACGGAGCGAGCGCCCCAGCGCGAGCGAGTGAGGCTGTCGGGGAGTTCGAGGGGCGAAGCCCCTCGAATACTTTTGGTACCGCTACGGGGATTCGAACCCCGGTCCCGTGGCTGAGAACCACGTGTCCTGACCCCTAGACGATAGCGGCACGGGCGACTGGAACTACCTATCTTAACGGCGCGTGCTCGGGTCGTCAAGACAGGGGCAGGGGGCCGACGACCCGCCCCCGGCCCGAGTCCGATATGATCGGCTGATGCGGTATCTGATCGGTCTCGTCGTGGCCATCGCCCTCGTTGCCGGAGGGGTGTTCATGTATGCCGGGGGGCGGCCCGGCCCTGCCATCGAGATCGTGAAGCCCACGAAATACGTCGGCCAGACCACAACGGTGGAGGTGACGCTGACCTCTCCCGGCGCCCGCTACACCGGGGACTTCCGCATCGCCTTCGAGCAGAACGGCAAGCAGACGCCGCTGGCGTCGTTCAATCAGCCGGCAACCTCCGAGATCAAGCAGGACGGCCCCGATCGCGTGCGGATCACACGCACCTTCGGCCGCGACGCGATTCCCGATCTCAAGAGCGGGCCCGCGCGCATCGTCGTCACCGCGGAGCGCCCCGTGCTGTACGGGCTACGGAAGACGCAGTCGACGGCGTCGCACGACGTGCAGGTCCGGCTCGAGAAGCCGTCGATCGCGGTCCTTTCGACGAAGCACTACGTCAATCTCGGCGGCTCCGAGATGGTCGTGTATCGCGCCACGCCCGCCGACATCGAGTCGGGCGTGCAGGTGGGAGACCTGAAGTATCCCGGCTATCCCGCGAGCGGCGCGAAGCTCGCAGGAGTCAGCATCGCCGACCCCGCCGTGAAGATTGCGTTCATCGCGCTGCGCTACGACCAGGACGTCAACACGCCGATGTTCGCGTACGCGAAGGACGAAGCGGGCAACACCGCGCGCGCGGATTTCGACCGGTTGACGTTCCCCAAGCCGTTCAAGAAGAGCCCCATCCAGCTCAACGACGCACTCCTCAACCGCGTTGTCCCCGCGATCCTGGAGACGACAACCGAGGTCAACCCGCAGGGTTCGGTGCTCGAGAAGTTCCTCGTCATCAACGGAGAGCTGCGGCGGAAGAACGCCGAAAAGATCGCGAGCTTCGCCGCGCAGTCCGCCCCCGAGATCTTGTGGGGGGGCGCGGTGTTCCATTCCTTCACCAACACCGCCGTCGAATCCGCCTTCGCCGACCAGCGAACCTACATCTACCAGGGCAAAGACGTCGACCGGCAGACGCACCTGGGCTTCGATCTCGCCCGGGTCGTCAATTCGCCGATCCTCTCCTCCAACCGCGGCAAGGTCCTGTATGCTGCGCCCCTCGGGATCTACGGCAACTGCGTCATCCTCGACCACGGCATGGGGGTCCAGTCGCTGTACGCGCACCTGGCGTCGATCGGCGTGCAGGCCGGACAGATGGTCGAGAAGGAGCAGGAGCTGGGCAAGAGCGGCATGACCGGCCTTGCCGGCGGCGATCACCTGCACTTCACCGTGCTGGTGAACGGACAGATGGTGAATCCCGTTGAATGGTGGGACTCGCACTGGATCGAGGACCGGATCCTGCGCAAGCTGCGCGAGGCATCCGGCAGCTAGCCTGGAGTGGCACAGTGGCGCGATACGCCATCGCGAACGAGCGAAGCGAGTGAGCCACGTGAGCGGAGCGGGGATCGGGGCCCCGCGAGCGAGCGTG
>JANOJK010001188.1:0-4857 GCA_031408165.1 Acidobacteriota bacterium
GAACACCGGGGAGGCGACGTCGCCGAGGCCGGGAATGAGGCCGAGAATCGGATCGAGGCCGAACGTGATCTGCGTGCCGGGGATGCGGAACGCGCTGTCGAAGATGCGCGCCCAGCGGCGCAGCGCGTCGAGTCCTCTGGGATCCGGCGGCATACGGTTTCAACAGTAACGCTTTCCCGCGCCGCCGCGTTTCGTGATACCAAGATCTGCTGTGCACGATCGTCCGATGAGAGTGTGGCCGGGCGCCCCTTATCCGCTGGGCGCGACCTGGGACGGTGTCGGCGTCAACTTCGCGCTGTTTTCCGAGCACGCCACCCGCGTCGAGCTGTGCCTCTTCGACAAGGCCGGCGCCGGCAGCGAGTCGTTGGCGATTCCCCTCACCGAGCATACCGACATGGTCTGGCATGGGTATCTCCCCGACGTCCGGCCTGGCCAGCTCTACGGATACCGCGTTCACGGCCCGTACCAGCCCGACCGGGGGCACCGCTTCAATCCCAACAAGGTCGTGCTGGATCCGTACGCGCGCGTGATCGGGCGGCCCAGCCGGTGGAACGAGTCCCTGTTCGGCTTCCGCGCGGGTGAGGACGACGCGACGTTCGACGATCGCGACAGCGCGGCGTACGCGCCGCTCGCGGCGGTGGTCGACGGCGCCTTCACGTGGGGCGAGGACCGTCCCCTGCGCACGCCGTGGCACCACACGCTCATCTACGAGCTGCACGTGAAAGGCTTCACGGCGCTGCATCCGCTGATCGATGAATCGCTGCGCGGCACCTACCTGGGCCTCGCGTCCGAGCCGGCCATCCAGCATCTCGTGTCCCTCGGCGTCACCGCCGTGGAGCTGATGCCGGTGCATCACCACTTCGACGACTGGCACCTGGTGCAGCGCGGACTGCGGAACTACTGGGGCTACAACTCGCTGTCGTACTTCGCCCCGGACTCGCGCTACACGACGTCGGCCTCGCCGCTCGAGTGCGTGCGCGAGTTCAAGATGATGGTGCGCGCGCTGCACGCCGCGGGCCTCGAAGTCATCCTCGACGTCGTCTACAACCACACCGCCGAGGGGAACCACCTCGGGCCGACCGTGTCGCTGCGCGGCATCGACAACGCGTCGTACTACCGGCTGCAGCCGCACGCGTCGCGGTTCTACCAGGATTTCACCGGCTGCGGGAACACGCTGAACATGCGCAGCCCCCGCGTGCTGCAGTTGATCATGGACAGCCTGCGGTACTGGGTGACGGAGATGCACGTCGACGGCTTCCGCTTCGATCTCGCGAGCGCCCTGGCTCGTGAGTTGCATGCGGTCGACAAGCTCGGCGCGTTCTTTGACATCATTCACCAGGATCCGATCCTGTCGCAGGTGAAGCTGATCGCCGAGCCGTGGGACCTGGGAGAAGGAGGCTACCAGGTCGGCAACTTCCCGACGAAGTGGACGGAGTGGAACGGGAAGTACCGCGACGCGGTGCGGCGCTTCTGGCGCGGCGACGGCGGCGCCCTCTCCGAGCTCGCGACGCGGCTGTCGGGCAGCAGCGACCTCTACGAGCAGAGCGGACGGCGCCCGTACGCGAGCATCAACTTCATCACGGCGCACGACGGCTTCACCCTCGCCGACCTCGTGAGCTACAACGACAAGCACAACGAGGCAAACGGGGAGCACAACGCCGACGGCGAAAACCACAATCTCAGCTGGAACTGCGGCGTCGAGGGGCCCACGACCGATCGGCGCGTGCTCGAGCTGCGCGCCGTGCAGCGGCGGAACCTCATGGCGACGCTGCTCTTCTCGGTGGGCGTGCCCATGTTGAGCGGCGGCGACGAGCTGTGCCGCACGCAGGCCGGCAACAACAACGCCTACTGTCAGGACAACCAGGTCAGCTGGACCGAGTGGACGATCACGCCGGAGCGCCAGGACTTCCTGGCGTTCACGCGACGCGTGATCCAGATCTGGAAGAACCACGCGGTCCTGCGGCGGCGCAAGTTCTTCCAGGGCCGCAGCATCCGCGGCGCCGAGGTGCTGGACATCGCGTGGCTGGATCCGGCGGGCGTCGAGATGACCGACGAGACCTGGCACTCGCCCGACGTGCGCGCCCTGGGCGTGCGGCTCAACGGCGACGCGATCCAGGAAGTGAACGAACGCGGCGAACGGATCGTCGGCGACACGCTGCTGCTGATCCTGAACGCGGGAGACCAGACGATCACGTTCGTGTTGCCGGCGACGGCCACGGTCGAACGCTGGGATACGCTGCTCGACACGGCGGACCCGTGGCAGCCGACACGGCGGCTGCGCGCCGGCGATCGATACGAGCTGCACGGGCACTCGATGGCGCTGATGAAGCTGAGCAACCGCAAAGACGATCTCAGGCGCACGGCGGACAGGGGACCGCAGGGCGTCTTGTAAACGGCGAGTGGTGATTGCAGATTGGCGAAAAGAACCCCGAAGCAGAACGCCCCGCGCGATGCCCCCCTCGATCCGTCGATGCTGCGCCGCGTCATCATCGAGGACGTCACGCCGCAGGTCGACGAAGGGCGGTATGCCGCCAAGCGCACGGTCGGCGAGGAGGTGGTCGTCGAGGCCGACGTCTTCGCCGACGGGCACGACGTGCTGGCGGCGGTGCTGCTGTGGCGGGAGCAGGGCGCCGCGCAGTGGCAGGAGACGGCGATGGCGCCGCTCCCCAACGACCGCTGGCGCGCGAGCTTCCCGTGCGCGACACTGGCCGGCTACGAGTTCACGGTCGAGGGCTGGGTCGATCGCGCCGGGACCTGGCGCCAGGGGCTGGAGAAGAAGATCGCGGCCGGGCAGGACGTGTCGAGCGAGCGCATCGAAGGCACGCAGTTGCCTCGGGACGGGGGCCGCAGCCAGGCCACGCGGTACGAGCGCGTGCTGCCCGTCAAGGTGGAGCGGGAGCGCGCGAGGTTCGGCGCGTGGTACGAGATGTTCCCCCGCTCCGCCGGCCCCGACCCGTCCCGCAGCGCCACGTTCCGGGAAGCGGCGGCGCGGCTCCCCTCCATCGCGGCGATGGGCTTCGACGTCCTCTACCTGCCGCCCATCCACCCGATCGGCACGAGCTTCCGCAAAGGGCGCAACAATGCCCTGACGCCCGCGCCCGGGGACCCCGGGAGCCCCTGGGCCATCGGCGCCGAAGCAGGGGGGCACACCGCGGTCGAGCCCGGCCTGGGCACGCTCGAGGATTTCACGGACTTCGTCGCCGCCGCCGCGCGCCACGGGCTCGAAATCGCGCTCGACATCGCCTTCCAGGCCTCACCCGATCATCCCTATGTCCGTGAGCATCCCTCGTGGTTCCGTCATCGGCCCGACGGCACGATCAAGTACGCGGAGAACCCGCCGAAGAAGTACCAGGACATCTACCCGTTCGACTTCGAAACCACGGACTGGCCGGCGCTCTGGCGCGAGCTGAAAGCGGTGATGGAGTTCTGGATCGCGCGCGGTGTGACGATCTTCCGCGTCGACAATCCCCACACCAAACCCTTCCGCTTCTGGGAGTGGGCGCTCTCTGAACTCACGAAGGCGCACCCCGAGGCGATCTTCCTCGCCGAAGCGTTCACCCGGCCGAAGATCATGCGCTTCCTCGCGAAGGCCGGCTTCTCGCAGTCGTACTCGTACTTCACCTGGCGCAACGCGAAGGCCGAGATCGAGGAGTACTTCACCGAGCTCACCGCCACCGGGGTGCGCGAGTACATGCGCCCGAACCTCTTCACGAACACGCCCGACATCCTGCACGAGTACCTGCAGAAGGGGGGGAAACCGGCGTTCCAGGCGCGGCTCGTCCTGGCGGCGACGCTCGGCGCGAGCTACGGCATCTACAGCGGCTTCGAGCTGTGCGAGAACGTGCCGGTCCGCGAGGGCAGCGAGGAATACCTCGACTCGGAAAAGTACCAGATCAAGCCGCGCGACTTCGACGTGCCGGACAGCCTCGCGGACATGGTCGCGCGCATCAACGCAATCCGCCGCGCCCATCCGGCGCTCCAGCACGATCGCGGGCTCGAGTTCCACGAGACCGACAACGACGAGCTGATCTGCTACACCAAGCGCGCGCCCGACGGCACGGATCCGATCATGGTCATCGTCAACCTCGATCCACTGCACATGCAGCACGGCCGCGTCAGGCTGCCGCTGTCGGGATGGACGCTCCCGCTCGACAGCGCCGTCGAGGTCCGCGACCTGTTGACAGACGAGATCTACTCGTGGCGCGGCGAGTGGAACTACGTCCGCCTCGACCCCGGGACACGCGTCGCTCACGTGCTGTCCATGCGCCTCCCTCCAATCGACAGTCCGCCGTCGCCAGCCGCCAATGTCTGATCCGCTGTGGTACAAGGACGCGATCATCTACGAGGCGCACGTCCGCGCCTTCTTCGACAGCAACAACGACGGCATCGGCGATTTCCCCGGGCTGACGGAGAAGCTGGACTACCTGCAGGCGCTCGGGATCAACGCGCTCTGGATCCTGCCCTTCTACCCGTCGCCGCTGCGTGACGACGGCTACGACATCGCCGACTACGAGAGCGTGCATCCGAGCTATGGGACCGTGCAGGACGTCGACCGCTTCATCGGCGAGGCGCACACGCGCGGGATCCGCGTCATCACCGAGCTCGTCATCAACCACACGTCCGATCAGCACCCCTGGTTCCAGGCGGCGCGCCGCGCGCCGGCCGGCTCCCCGGAACGCGACTTCTACGTCTGGAGCGAGACCAACCAGAAGTACCAGGGCGTCCGGATCATCTTCACCGACACCGAGACGTCGAACTGGTCCTGGGACGACACGGCGAATGCCTACTACTGGCACCGCTTCTTCCACCACCAGCCGGATCTCAACTTCGACAACCCGCGCGTGCTCGAGGCGGTCT
>JANOJK010001232.1:0-6081 GCA_031408165.1 Acidobacteriota bacterium
CGCGATCGAGCGTCGCGACCTCGTCAGCGAGAACCTCCTGCTGAAGCAGAAGGTCGAGGGACAGTTCCGCTTCGGCAACATCATCGGCAAGAGCAAGAAGATGCACGAGGTGCTCGAACTGGTGGAGAGCGTGGCCGGCAGTGATGCCAACATCCTCATCCAGGGGGAGAACGGCACCGGCAAGGAGCTGATCGCCAACGCCATCCACTACAACAGCAAGCGCGCCAAGGGCCCCTTCATCAAGATCAATTGCGCGGCGATCCCGAAGGACCTGATCGAGTCTGAGCTCTTCGGTTACAAGAAGGGGGCGTTCACTGGCGCGCAGACGGATAAGGAGGGCCTCTTCGAGATGGCGGAGGGGGGCTCGCTGCTGCTCGACGAGATCGGTGAAATGCCTCCCTACCTGCAGACGAAGCTGCTGCGCGTCATCCAGGAGCGCGAATACCGGCCGATCGGGAGCGACCGCATCGTGCGCGTCGACTTCCGTCTCGTTTGCGCGACGAACATCGATCTCGACGCGGCGCTTCGCGACGGCAAGCTCCGCGAGGACCTGTATTTCCGCATCAACACGATCACGCTGCGCGTGCCGCCGCTGCGCGAGCGCACCGAAGACATCCCGCTTCTGTGCGAGCATTTCCTCGAGAAGTACAAGGCGCGGCACCAGCGCGGCATCAAGTCCATCGCGCCGGCCGCCTATCACGTCCTCATCCGTCACCGGTGGCCGGGCAACGTCCGCGAGCTCGAGAATGTTATCGAGCGCGGGGTGCTCGTTTCGAAGGGCACCGAGATCACCCCCAACGATCTCCCGGAGTCCCTCCGTACGGAGAACGCGACGACCACGGAGTTCGTGATCCCGCCGCATCGGACCCTGGCCGAGATCGAGAAGATGGCGATCCTGCAGACGCTCCAGCGCACGAACTGGAACAAGCAGGAAGCGGCGCAGATTCTCGGACTCTATCGTCCGACGCTCTACAGCAAGATGAAGAAGCACGAGATCCAGGACGGCGGCAAATCGGGCGCACGCCGCGCCGCCGCGTCCGCGTAGTGCGTCTGGCTCCTGAGCCAACTCGTCCGTGCCGTGGCACGTCCCTTGATACATACCTCAGCGAGCGTAGGCATGCGCGTGTGCGTGCGGCAGGATCTGCCAAGGAGGGCGTCGTGGAAGAACGATCGCGTGTATTGCTGGCGACCATGCTCGGTGCGGTGGCCGGCGGGGTGTGGGGATGGCTGTATCTGACGCAGGCGGGTGCCCGCATCCGCACCCAGATTGAACCTAAGCTCGACGATTTCGTCCGGGAGCTGGGGAACGTGCGCGGCACGGTGGAAAAGGCACGAACGGCGGCCAGCGAGGGCTGGCGCTCCCTGAACGACATCACCGGCGGAACCGGCGGCGCCCAAGGGCGCTGGTCAGCGTAGGGGGCGACATGGATCCGAGCTCTCTGAGCGTTCCTTTGTGGATCATGGCGGTTGTCAGCATGTTGCAGGCGCTGCTTCTGATCGGTATGGGCGTGGCCGGCTACATGCTCTATGCGCGGGTGACGACGCTCATGGCCGACCTGGAGGCGCGCCAAATCGCTCCGATGCGCGAAAAGGTCGACGCGATTCTCACCGACGTCAAGGGGATCACCGCGCGCGTCAGCCAGCAGACCGAACGTGTCGACCAGGCCATTACCGGCACGATCGACCGGGTGGACGACACCGCGCACCGGGTCCGCCTGGGCGTACACGACAAAGTCAGCCAGGTGACAGGGATCGTCCGCGGCGTACGCGCCGTGATCGTGTCGCTGTTACACAAAGAATCACCCGCATAACGAGGGAGGACACAGTGGCGTACGAATACGATCGGTTCGAGAGGGAAGAAGGCGGCGGTTCGTTTTTGATGGGTCTGCTCGCGGGCACCGTGCTCGGCGCGGGCCTCGGGATGCTGTTCGCCCCGAAGGCGGGTGCCGAGCTTCGCTCGCAGCTCGGGACGCAGCTCGCCGATCAGACCGGCAAGCTCCGCGAGGTCGCCGATCAGTCTTATCAGCAGGCGACGGAGAAGGTGAGCCAGATCGTCGATCGCGGCCGGGACGCGTACGACCGCGCGCGCACCAGCGTGGGCGGCATGGCGACGGGCACCTCGGGCTCCTCGACCAGTGGGGCCAGCAGGACAAGTGGCACGCCGGGCGGCGACGGCTCCGTCGGGTCCGTCGGGTCCGTCGGCTCAACGTCCGCCTCGGGCGGCGCCTACGGCGCGTAATTTCGCGAGAAGGAAGACGGAAAGCTGACTGAACAACAGGCTCGGAACACTGCCAACGTGGTGATGGCGGCCGCGGTCATCGGGGCCGCGGTCTTCATCATCCGCACACCACACCTGCGGCACAGGGCCTGGCGGCTCGCGCGGCAATATGCCACCGGTCCGCTGGCCGTCTGGGTCGCCGGCACCGTCCGCGGGGCGTGGGACGAGGCCGCAACCACCCCGCCGGTGCGTCGCCCGGCGGAGCTTGGGGCGGCCAGGCGATAGACTGTCGTCTGTGACCCCCGCGCGCCGTCTGGCGCTCCGGATCCTCGCCGAAATCCGCCTGACGGGCCTCGCCATCTGGCGTGGTCTGGTCGGCCTCTATAACAGCGAGGATCTCACCTTCGCATCCTCGATCGCCTACTACTCCCTGCTCTCCCTCTTCCCGTTCTTGATGCTGCTCTTTTCCATCCTTGGCAGCGTCACCGCTGACCCCAGGGAACGCTCCACGATCCTCGAGTTCATCCTCCGGTACTTTCCGCGGCAGTTCGAGTTCGTCACGACGCAGATGGACTCGCTGCAGTCGGCGCGCATTCAGCTGGGAGTCACCGGCAGTCTGCTGATGATCTGGGCGTCGATGGGGGTCTTCGGGGCGATCACCTCCGCGGTGAATCACGCGTGGGGGGTCGAGAAGCAGCCGAGTTACCTGAAGCACAAGCTCGTGTCGTTTGTCATGCTGGTGGCGGCGAGCGTCCTGCTGCTGGCGGGATTGCTCTTGATCAGCGCGATCAACGTGGTCGAGGCGCGCTGGTTCGCGGTGGTCGCGGCGCGAGCGCCGCAGTTGTCGGTGCTGCACCATTTCGCCATCCGGTGGGCCACCACGGCCGTGTTCATCGCCGTCGTCGGGCTCATTTTCTATTTCGTCCCGAACGCGAAGGTGCGCTTTCGCGACGTGTGGGTGGGCGCGGTCGTGACAGGCTTTGCGTGGCGCGGCGCGCTGATGGGTTTCTCGTGGTACGTCAAGGACCTGACGCGCTTCAGCGACGTCCATGGCTCCATCGCCGCGGTCGTCGTGTTCCTCCTCTGGATCTACATCTCGGCTGTGCTGTTGCTGTACGGCGTGGAGGTGACGGCTGCGAATGCGCGCCTGCGGCGACACAGGCCCGATGAGATTCCGGCCGCCCCGACGCCGCGCGTCTGACGCCGTCGGCCGCTACACCGTGTCGAGTGCTTTCGACGCGGGGCCGTTGAGGACGCCGCCAAGCTTGTCGAATCGCGATCCGTGGCAGGGGCAATCCCAGGTCGCCGCCGCGGGGTTCCAGGCCACGATGCAGCCCAGATGCGGGCAGACGGCGGATCGCCGGTGCGTCTCCCCGCGCTCGTCGCGGTAGACGGCGATCTTGCGGCCGGCCTCGACCACCACCGCCCCGTGGCCGGGCGCGATCTGATCGACTGACGCGACGTCGCCGGCCGTGAGCCACGATGTGTACTGGAGGGCGACGTTCAGGTTCTCCTTGACCCACTCGATCGCGGCGCCGGTCCGTACACGCGCCGGATCGTACAGCTCCTTCCATGGATTCAGCCGATGCTGGATCAGATCCGTGACGAGCATCCCGCCGATCGTGCCGTGCGTCATCCCCATGCCGGAATCGCCCGTGATGATGTACACGTTGTCTGCGTCGAGCGGATTGCGCCCGATATACGCGAGCCCGTCCACCGTCTCCATCACCTGGCCCGACCACCGGAACTCGAGCGCCCCGGCGGCGGTGAAGCGCTTGCGCATCCACCGTTCGAGCCGCTCGAACCGTGCGTCGGCGTCCTGCGCCTGCCCCGCCTTGTGGTCCTCCCCGCCGACAATCAGCATGTCGAGGGCATCCTCGTTGTCTCCTCCGAGCTCGCGGTTGGTGGTCCGCTGCAGGCGGATGTAGTGATACGGATCCTCGGTATCCCAGTAGAGCGCCGGGGTGATCGCGCCGGGGGCGACGCGGGCGCCGATCGCATATGTATGGTACGGCGCCTGTTTCGTATGAATCGTGACGAGGTCGTTGAAGGGCGAGTTGGTCGCCACCACGATCGCGCCGGCGGTGATGGTGTGACCGGCGGATGTCCTCACGTGCGCCTCTTGACCGCCGATCGCCTGCACCGCCTGCGTCGATGAATAGATCTGTCCGCCGCGGCGCTGGAACGCCGCCGCGAGGCCCTGGAGGTATCTCAGTGGATGGAACTGACCCTGGCCGGAGAAGCACAGGCACGGGCCGCTGTCGAAGCCTGCGACCGGCGCCTTGGGAACCTTGGTGACGGCGACGGCCGCCGCGCGCGCCGCCTCGAGCTCCTCGTCGAGTGAGGACTCCTTCTGGCCGTGGCCGAGAAACAGGTAGCCGTCCACCCGCACGAACCCGCAGTCCAGGCGTTCCTCCCGGCAGTTCGCCTCGATCCGATCGATCGCGCGCGCGTGGCTTTCGTACGCCAGCCGGGCGCCGTCGGGGCCGTGGAGGCGCAGCATCTCCTTGAACGTGTCGTCGATGACGGACGAGAGATGCGCGGTCGTCATCGCGGTCTCGCCGCCGCCGACATGCCCCGCATCGACGACGACAACCGACCGCCCTTCGCGCGAGAGAAGGTAAGCGGTCGTCATGCCCGCGATACCGGCCCCGACGACGCAGACATCCGCGGAGACGTTACGTGACAGCGGATCGGTCGTGAACACTGGCGAGGTGTCGGCCCAGATCGATGTGCTTTTCGGCATCCCGCTCAGCCAAGCAAGAAAAGCACCGTACGGCAGGACAGGGAGGTCCGAAGACGCTCCCTGCAGCCTGTTGGCGGGCGTTGGTGGCGAGGCGGTTGCTCTGGCGGAACGCCGAGCGGTAGGTCCGGCCTTATGCGTCCGGACATCCATTCATAGAGCAACCTGAATGCCACTTTATTCCGCGCGCAACCGTCTGAAAAGGGCCCGGCAGTAGCACCCGGGCGAGTCTCCCGTGTGTAGAGCGCGCCACACTTGGTCCCCCTCTGCCTCAACCGGAACTTTGGGAATACTGCGCAAGCGTCTCGCATCGGCTGGCGACGAGGCGGCGCACCGGGATAAAGAGCAGGTAAGCGATGGCGAAGACGGCCGCGCACCAGCCGAGGAGGAATACCGCCGCAAGCTCGGGACGATGAAGCAGCTTGATGGCCACAAAGGCCAGCCCCATCGTCGGGGCAGCGGACAGGACGAAGACGAGCATGCCGAGCAATGCGGCGCCCTGATGAGCGTTGCTGCCGGTCCCGATGCTGTTGAGGTCGACGGCCTTGGGGAACACGGCCGAGAGCGCGGCGGCCGCGGGAGCCATCAGCACGAACGTCGAGACGATGGCGAGGGCCAGCGCCAGCCAGAGCGCCAGGCTGCCGCCGGGCAGGATCAAGGAGGGCAGCACGAAGCAGAAGATTATGGGGCCGGCGATGACGAGCGCGTTGCCGACGGCCTTTCCCAGCAGGAGCTCGCCGATCGTCACCGGCGACAGCATGACGCGCGTGAATCCCGCCTTGTCAATCGCGAACTGGTTCATGGAAATGGGCACGAGCCCCAGGATGGCCGCGAAACATCCGAGCGCGGCGAGGGCGAGGCCGTAGTGCCCCTGGATGCCCGGGACGCCCCCGCGCTGGTAACCCAGACCCGCGAGTACGACTGGCATCAGCAGCGGCGAGCCGATCGTCGCGCGGCCGCGTGGTGAGCGCAGCGCGAGCCGGAGCTGCGTGAACGCGATGGCGGACGCGGCCGGCGACAGCCCCGGGATGACCCGGTCCCAGAGCCCCCCGAACGAGCCCGCGCGGCGGATGCTCTGGTTCGCGGGCATGTCGAGCACGCGGCGATACGCGGCGAAGCC
>JANOJK010000018.1:0-1630 GCA_031408165.1 Acidobacteriota bacterium
ACGACGTACTTGTCGAGCGTGACGGTCCATTCGCCGTGAGTGGCCTGGACCTTGTCACCCTTCCAGAAGCCCCCTTCCACGTACTGCGCGCCGATCTCTTCACTCAGTTGCCGCCAGATTTCCTTCTGGCTCGGTCCGAACATGCGGCGAAGCACGGCCATGCGCTGTCCCTCCCTGTCTCACGCGACGTCAGGGTTATACCGCAGATTCGAGGCCGCCGGCGCGATGGGCGCCGCACGCCCCTGCCGAAATCGCCCCTGCCAGCAGGGCGGCTGCAGCCATGACCAGTGGTCCCGCGACGAAGGACCACGGGCGTACATCACTTTTTCACCGTCAGGGGATCGCCGGTCTTATGCTCGCGGATCTGGTACTGAAGGAACGCGTGTACCGCGTCGCGTGCCTCCTGGCCGGCTGCGCGAATGCGCACGCGCCCACCATTCCTGGTGCTCTCGAACGCGTACGAGATGCCGTCCTTGAGCCGGATCATGTCCGGTACCCCGGAGGGCGTTTCCCCATGAGTGGCAAACGGCTTGTCGAAGTTGCCGGCGGCGAATTCGAGCGAGATGTGGCGCAGGTGCATCCTGACCGTGTCCCGCAGGTCCACGTCGCCGGCCCGTCGCACGTCGACCTCGATCGATCCGCCATCCGGGGCCAGGCGGAAATGGTGGACGGTCTTGTCCTGGTCGAAGTCCATCCCGCCCCGGGAGTGGGCGTGCTGGCCGCCGAACGCGAGAGTGATGACGAGGAGTGTGGTGTACATCATGCCGGCATGGTAAACCCTGGAGTGGACTCCAGAGTCAAGCGGCGCGTATCATCGCGCGATGGGACCCTTCCTCACGATCGGCGAAGTCGCGCTGCGCACGGGTGAAACGCGCGACACCATCCGGTATTACGAGCGCGTCGGGCTGGTGCCGGCGCCGGTGCGGACGCCGGCCGGGTACCGGCACTACCGCGCCGGCATCGTCAACCGCCTCGCGCTCATTCGTAACGCGCAGCGGTTCGGATTCTCTCTCCGGGAGATCGCGGGGTTCCTCGGGGTGCGGGACGGCGGGGGCAGGCCGTGCCACGACGTGCGTGCGGCGGCGGAGCGCATGCTGGGCGCGGTCGATCGGCAGATCGCCGAATTGACGGCGGCCCGGAAGCAGATGAAGGCAACGCTGAAAACCTGGGACGCGAAACTGGCCGAGACGCCGCCGGATCGCCCGGCGTTCCTGCTCGATGCGCTCAGTCCTTCGCGGCGGCGGCCGGCTTCGGCAGTTGGTCGAGCGCGGCCCTGACGCCGGCGGCGAGCGTCGCGGCGGGACCGGTTCCCCAGTTGCCCTGTCCCTTCGTCAGCGCCAGCCATCCGCCGAAACCGAAGGGGGTCGGCGTCTTCACGCCGGCGACGGTCACGCTGAGGTCGCTTCGCGGCACGTTGACCTCGAGGACGTTGGTCTTGAAGTCGCCGCTGCGCCCGAGATACGTGAGGACCTCCTTGTACTCCGCGGGCACGTCCTGCGCCCCGGCCGCGGTCGCTACGCCGAGTAACCCGCACAGCACCGCCACTGTCAGCCGCTTCATTCAGCGAGTATCGCACGCGAACGAAGGCGCGATCGCCTCGAACATCTCGACGCCCTGGCTGAGGCTGACC
>JANOJK010000025.1:0-1984 GCA_031408165.1 Acidobacteriota bacterium
TCCGTCACTCGGCGTTGCGGCGGTTCACCGTTGACAGAGCGGACAAAAGAACGTCGACCGGCCGGCCTGCGTCCGGCGCCTGATCGTCCCGCCGCAGCTTCCACGCAGGCATCGCTCCGCCTCTCGATCGTAGACGCGGAATCTCGACGACCGATGCGTCTTCTTCGATGCGCGACCGATGGCGTCGTTCAGCACCTTCTTGATCGCCGCGGCGAGCCGCTGCGCCGGCGGGCGCGGCAGCCCCGACCGAGTGGCGATCGTTGACGCCCGGCGCAGCGGCGACAACCCGGCAAGGTGCAGCGCTTCGCTGACGTAGATGTTGCCGAGCCCGGCCACGACGTGCTGATCGAGTAGCGCGATCTTCAGCGCCGTCTTCCTGCCCTTGCACGCGCGCGCCAGCGCCACGCCGTCGAACTCACGGGATAACGGTTCGGGTCCGAGCGCACTCAACGCCGGATGCCTCGGCAGTTCCGCCGCCCGCACGATGTCCATGAAGCCGAATCGCCGCGGGTCGTTGAAGGTGACGACGACGCCCGACGACATGTGGAAGATCACGTGGTCGTGTAACTGGCTGGCTCCCGCGCCGTCGCGGTCAACGCGGAAGGAGCCCGACATGCCGAGGTGCATCAGCAGCGTCTCGCGCGACGACAACGTCGCCAGCAGGTACTTCGCGCGACGGCTCAACCTCGTCACCGTCTGCCCGGTCAGGCGCGAGCTGAAGTGTTCCGGGAACGGGGCGCGCAGGTCCGGGCGGCGCACGACCACATCGATGAAGCGCGAGCGCTCCATGACGGGCGCCAGCCGTGCGCGCGCGGATTCGACTTCAGGGAGCTCAGGCACGGTGATCCGGATTGCGGAGCGGGGTTTGCTTCTCCTCCAGTGAATAAAACAGGAGGCAATGAATGCAGAATGATAAATCGGTTTCGGTGCTCAACAATCTGATCGAGACGTGTAAGGACGGCGAGCAGGGTTTCAAGTCAGCAGCGGAAAGTGTGAAGAGCGCTGCCACCAAGGCGAAGTTCCTGGAATACTCGGCTGAGCGGGCACAGATGGGCCGCGAGCTGCAGGCTGAGGTGCGCCGCCTGGGTGGGGATCCCGAGAAGACCGGCAGCACAGCCGGCAGCGTGCACCGCGGCTGGCTCGACCTCAAGGCCGTGCTCACCGGGCACGACGATCACGCCATCGTCGCCGAAGCCGAGCGCGGTGAGGACGTCGCGAAGGCCGCGTTCGAGGCGGCGCTCAACGAAAGCCTGCCGCCTTCAGCACAGACCCTCGTGCAGCAGCAGGCCACGAAGGTGCGGCGCGCGCACGACGAGGTGAAGGCCATCCGGGATCGGCAGCCGGTGGTGAAGTAATTCGCGATTGCGGGGCTCGCGCTGCGGGCCCCGCAATCTACTGCTCTCTGAGCGCAGGCAGGACCTTACTCGCTGCGCAGGGCGGTGCTCGGGTCGACGCTCGACGCGCTCCGGGCGGGGATGTAGCTTGCCGCGGCGCCCACGAGGAAAAGCAGGAGGGCAGCCCCCCCGACGCTCAGTGGATCCGCCGGCCCGATGCCAATCAGCATGCTCCCGAGCCCGGACGCACCCACCAGCGCGACGCCCACGCCGAGCACGACGCCCACACTCGTGAGCACCAGGCCCTCGCGCATGATGAGCGCAATCACCGATCGGCTCGACGCGCCCAGCGCCATGCGCAGGCCGATCTCGCGCCGCCGCTGGTTCGCCGCGAACGCGATGACGCCGTAGAGCGCCATCACCGCAAGCGTCAGTTCCAGGACACCCGTCGCGATCGCCGCGCCGGCGCCGAGCCGCTGCGGGAGCGTCACGCGGTCGACGTACTCGCCCATCGTTTCCGCGGCCGTGAGCCCGGCCGAGCGATCGATCTCGTGGAGGGCCTTCTGTACCGCTGGAGCGATGGCACGCGGCGGGACCGGCGTCCGCACGTGCAGCGTCATCTTCGCCCGGGAGCGCTGGGCCGCGCAGAA
>JANOJK010000031.1:0-2051 GCA_031408165.1 Acidobacteriota bacterium
GCCCGCCAGCGTGTCGGCGCTGATCGCGCGCCGCTGGTAGGTGAGCCAGGCCAGCAGGATGCCCGTCAGCGCGACGCCGATTGCCGCCACCGCCACCCATCCGGGCGCGTGGAACCCGGCCTCGGGCGGCCGCACGGTAAAAACGATGCCGATCGCCATCGCGATGAGCGCCAGCACCCACAGTGGCAGCGTCATGACCGCCGGCGCGTCGTGCGCGTGAGCTCCTCCGAGATGGGCGCCTTCGACGTGAGCTCTTTCGACTCCTTCGTCCCTTCGACTCTTTCCCCAGAACACGAGGAACACCACGCGGAACATGTAGAACGCGGTGAGAAACGCGGCGGCGAGCAGCATGAAAAAGGGCACCGCGAACCCGCCGGTCCACACCGCGCCGAGCACCTCCTCCTTCGAGACGAAGCCCGCAAAGAGTGGTACGCCCGCAAGCGACAGGGTGCCGACGAGAAAGACGATGGCCGTCTGCGGCATCTTGCGCGCGAGGCCGCCCATCGCCGGCATCTCGTTGGTCCCGACGGCGTGAATGACGGCGCCGGCGGCGAGGAAGAGCAGCGCCTTGAAGACGCCGTGCGTCAGCAGGTGCAGGAATCCGGCGGCCGCGAAGCCGGCCCCGATCGCCGCCATCATGTAGCCGAGCTGCGACACGGTGGAGTACGCCAGCACGCGCTTGATGTCGGTCTGCACGCACGCGAGGACGGCGGCCATCAAGGCGGTGACGGCGCCAATCCAGGCGACGATCGCGAGCACCTGCGGCGTCAGCGCGAACAGCCAGTCGAGCCGCGTCAGCAGGTACACCCCCGCGGTGACCATCGTCGCGGCGTGAATCAGGGCGGAGACCGGCGTGGGTCCCTCCATCGCGTCGGGCAGCCAGACGTGCAGCGGGAATTGCGCCGACTTCCCCATCGCGCCGAGGTAGATGCAGAAGGTGACGACGCTCAGGCCGGCGAGCGGGATCAGCCCCGCTTCCGCCATCTCCCGCAGCTGGATCAGATCGAAAGTGCCGGTGGACCGCTGCAGCATGACGATGCCGATGAGCAGTCCGACGTCTCCTGCCTTGGTCGTCCAGAACGCCTTGAGCGCGGCGCGCGCCGCCTCCGGCTTGCGATACCAGAAGCCGATCAGGAGATACGAACAGACGCCGACGAGCTCCCAGCACATGAACAGCTGCACGAGATTCGGCGCCAGCACCACGCCCATCATCGAGAAGGCGAAGAGCGACTGGAAGGCGTAGTACCGGCCGAGGGCGGGCGCGGGCTCCTCGCTCAAGTAGCCGAGCGAATACACCTGGACGAGCAGCGCCACGAGCGTCACCAGCAGCAGCATCGTCGTGGACTGCGCGTCCACGAGCGCGCCGACGGTGGCCAGCGGCCCGTGTGCGCCCGGCAGCCACGCCCAGACCGCATGAATCGGCGCGCCCGCGGCGGCCGCCGCCCGCCAGCCGAGCAGCGCGAACACGAGTGAGGCGAAGGCGCAGGCGATCGAGAGCCATGCCGCCGGGCGCCCCGACCGCCGGAGCGGCGGGAGCGCGGCGATGACGAGAAACGCCGCCGCGGGGAGCAGCAGGGCGGTGAGCGCCAGGGCGACGGGGTTGCTCGACATCACCCTTTCAACCAGTCGATGTGGTCGGCGGTGACGGTCCGGCGGATCCGGAAGAGCAGGACTACGATGGCGAGGCCCAGCGCGACTTCCGAGACCGTGATGCAGATGGCGAAGAGCGTGAAGACCATGCCGATTTCGGTACCGTGAAACCGGCTGAACGCCACGAAGTTGATGTTCACGGCGTTGAGCATCAGCTCGATGCCGAGCAGGATGCCGACCGTGTTCCGCCGCGTCATCGTGCCGAAGAGGCCGAGGCAGAAGACGACGGCGGACAGCGTCAGGTATGCCGACAGTCCCATCCTTATTCCTCCGGCCTCGCGAAGTAGCTCGCGGCCAGCAGGCCCGCGAGGAGCAGCACGGCGAGCAGCTCGAACGGCAGCGCGAACCGCGTGAGCAGCGACATGCCGATCTGCCGCGTCAGGTCGTCCGTGAGCGGTGGC
>JANOJK010001120.1:0-5058 GCA_031408165.1 Acidobacteriota bacterium
CAGGTTGGTCACGTCTGGAACGATCGCCACGTTGGCCACCGTGAAGGTCGCGATTGCCTCGGTCGAATTGCCGGCGGCGTCGGTGGCGACCGCCGTGATCGAATGCGATCCGTTGCTCACGGACGTGGAATCCCAGGTAAATCCGAATGCCGGCGCCGTCTGCGGAGCGCCCTGGCTGGCGCCATCCACCGTGAACTGCACACTCGCCAGCGCCTCGTCATCGGACGCCGTGGCCGCGACGCCGACGGAGCCCGACACCGTCGAGTCGCTCGAAGGCGTGAGGATCGACACATCGGGGGGCGTGGTGTCGGGCGGTGCGACGCTGAACGATGCGGTCACGACGTCGTACTCAGTCACCCCTTCGGTCCAGATCAGGCCGATCTGGCCGTTGCGGGCGATGGGATAGCCCGAGATGAACTTCCGGTCGTGCTGTCCGCCGCCCGTGCCCGGCACGGTCGCCCACGCCGTCCAGCCCACGCCGTCGTAGGTGGAGTACAGGATCGAGCTCGCCTGGTCCGTGTTGATGACGAACAGCGCGATGCTCGAGTCGAACGATGCCCCGAACATGCCCGCCGTCTTCTTGAACGCCTGGCCTGAACCGAACGGAGGTGGCGCGGTGAACGCCCCCCACGTGTTCGTCGCCGCGCTATATGCCGCCGCGTCGATCGCGGTGCCGTTCGCGTTGCGCCGGAACGCCCGGGCGATCCCCGGCGCCGGCGCGACGAGCGTCCAGTCGTTCTGGTCGATGATGGCGTCGGTCGAAAAGACCTGTCCGTCTCCGGTGGCCTGTCCGCCCACGAGAACCCCGGGCCACGAGCCGTCGGCATTCGACCTCTTGTAGCCGAGGTTCGTCATGTTCGGCTCGGTCGCGCTGACAGCGGGAACGCAGTTGTAGCCGCAGGAGGAGCCGCCCCCGTTGTCGTACACGGCGAGCATCGCGTTGTTCGCGAGCGGCGCGAACCCCATCGAATTGCTCTGGTTCGTCATGCTGTTGTCGATGAGCGACACACCCGAGAAACCGGCCACCCAGGTGCCGGCCGTATCGGGGTTCGTGGATTTGCGGACGTTCGCGTCCACCTCCTGCTGCAGGATCGGCCCCCCGGAATGGATGTACTTGCCCGTCGATGCACCGAGAGAGGGACCCCTTGGCAGCGTCCACCTCGCCGCCGGTTCGTCATGATAGGTCCAGGCTTCCCACGTGATCGACGTCGCGGTGACCCTGGCGCGAATATGGGCGACCAGGCCGTCCTGTCCGTCGTAGGCCATCGCGACTTCGGCGTGGACGACGTCGATGGGCGAGTTGTCGAGGTAGACGACGCCGAGCGCACGGCCGCCGCCCATGGAACACGTGTAGCAATTCACTGAGTTGGAAGCGGAGGCGCCCGGGCTGTCGGCCGCGGCCGACCACGTTGCGGTCGCGAGGTCGGGCCCCGACGAGCGGTAGGCCTTGACGAGATGGTTGGCCCCGCCCTGCGCATCCGCGGTGGACGTCAGCGTCAACAACCACCAGACATCCGAGTTGGCGGCATAGAACAGGTGCGACTGGGCGGAATGGCCCGACGCGTCCGCAAACGTGCCTGCGATGCGGGTGCCGATGGTGACGGGGAGGGCGGGGGCGGCAGGGCTGACCGGCCCGGGACTTTGTCCGGCAGCCATGGCATGCGTGAATGACTCTCGGGGCAGAAGGAGCGCACCGGCCAGCACTACCAGGGGGAGCGTGTGTCGGAGGCAGAATCGACGCACCGCGGGGAGCTCGAGAGAGACCATGGGGCATTAACCTCTCCGAAATCGTTTCGGAGGACCGGCCAGGGAATAACGCGCCGCCGCCCGTGGCGGCGACGCGGCTGGTTATCTTGTCGTGGGCGTTGTTACCTCATATAGGTGATCGTCACATCACTGGCAATCGGCGTCTTCGCCACGTTGGTCGACGTCTCCTGGATCCTGAACTGGATGTACCGTGACGACCCGGCGATCACGCCGCCCGTGCCGGGCGCCGTGAAGGAACTCCAGCTGGCATCCGGCGTCGCGGTATCGCCGGTCCGATACGTCAGCGCCAGCGTGGTGCCGGCCCCGGCGCTCGATGAGGCCGTCAGCTTGAGCCACTGTTGCACCACCTCGCCCGCGTCCATCACCGCCGACGTGTAGGTTCCAGCGGTGGCGTAGGGCGTCATCCGCATCCAGTCCAGCGCGATCGCGCCCCCTCCGACATGCCCGTCGATCGCGGTCGGCCGCATCGCCGCCGCGCCCCAGGCCATGCTCGAGTGCGTGATCATCAGGGCGCCGTTCACGAAATACTGGACGTTGCCCGCGTTCCACACGATGCGATACGTGAGGGGCTTATTGAGCCAGTTGACGCCGGCCATCGGCGATTCCACCACCTTCGTGCCGTTCACGCTGCGCGCGTAGAGCTGCCGATCGGCCTTGATTACGAACATGGCCATCGGTGACACCGGAGTGGTCGCGTTCGCGAACCCGATGCTCTGGTCCGGCACGTTTCTGAAGGTCGCGTTGAACTCCAGCGTCCGGCCGGCCACATAGGTGACCGGCGCCCGGAGCGCGGCGCCGTCCACCACCGCGGCGCCGCCCGCCACGATCGAGGTGCCTCCGGCTTCGACGGCGGTGCTCGTCCAGCCGGCCGGCAGCGACGACCCGAGGAACTCACCGCCAGCCTCGGGCTGCAGCGTGATCTCGCCGTCGCTCGTCGCGGCGAGGTAGGCGCCGCCTTCGAACGCGCCGGCGCCGAACTCCTCGCTGGTGCTCGTGACGAAGCTCGAGGCGTCGTCGTTCACGATCGTGACCGTCGCGCGGGACGCTGTCGTCAGCGTGCTGTTCAGCGGCGTGTTCAGGTCCACGTAGAACGACTCCGTCCCCTCGCCGATGGCGTCGTGGAGCACCGGGATGAAGATCGCCTTCGACGTGGTGCCCGGGAAGAACTGCACGGTCCCGGTCGTGTGGATGTAGTCGCTCCCCGCCAGGGCGGTGCCCGGCGCCGTCGCGAAATTCACCCACACCGAGATGTCGTGGCTCTGGGAGAGCGTCAGCACGATGGCGACGTTGTCCGAGCCGGCATTGCCTTCCCTGACCGACACGGTCGCGGGGATCCAGATTTCCGGCGGGTCATCGTCGGCAATCGTGATGAGGCCTCCGGAGTTCGCCGCGATCGTGGCGTTGGTGGCGCCGCCCAGGACGACGGTCAGGTTTTCGTTGGGCTCAGCCAGCGTGTCGCCCATCGCCTGGAGGGCGATCGGCCGGCTGGTGGTGCCCGGCTCGAAGGTGACCGTTCCGGACGCCGCGACGTAGTCGGACCCCGCCGTGGCGGTGCCGTCGGCCGTCGCGTAGCTGACCGTCACCGGCAGCAGGCTCTGGTTCGAGAGCACCAGGTTGACGGACCCGGGCACGATGCCGGTATCACCTTCCGTCAAGGTCGCGGCGCGGACCGACACCTCGGGTGTCGCGAGGACCGTCACCGATACCGTCGCCGTCGACGTGCCGCCAATGGCGTCGGTAATCGTGTAGGTGAACGTGTCCACCCCCGAGTACCCGGGCGCCGGCGTATAGCTGACCGACAACCCGCCGGGCGCGAGAACCGCGGTCCCGTTCAGGGCCGGAGTGATCGCCGTGATGGCGAGGGGCTTCCTGAGGTGATTGACCTTGTCGTTCACCAGCAGGTCGAGCGCCGTCGCGCCGCTGTCGTGCATCACCTTCCGGTTGTCGTTGCGCGCCATCGTCGCCTTCCTGTCGATCATCGGGATCGTCGAGGTCGCCGACTTGGTCTCGCCGAGATGGACGATCGAGTGGTTGACGATCGTCTCCGTCCACTCGCTGCCGACGTCCGTCATGGTGAACTGGACCGCGGTCGTCGCATCCGCCACCTGGGCGCCCAGCACCGGCACGTCGGGGACGAACCCTTCAGGCGGCGTCACGCTGGTCACCAGCGACCAGTCGCCTTGCGCCACCATGACGATCGGATACTCCTCGACGTCCTCCGTCCACTCCACGTATTCCGGCTGGATGATGTTCAGGTACGAGCCGAAGAACTCGGTCTGCGCACCCGGCACGATCTTTCCGGCGAACGTCGCCAGCATCGAGAGCGGCACGTTCTTGATCGCATTGGCCGGCAGGTTGATGACCGGATACTGCGAATACAGCGGATCCGGCGTGCCCACGGTCTTCACGTAATCGAAGTTGGTCGCCCTCGCGATCACGAGGTACTGGCTGCTCAGGGACGGGGTCAACGTCGGCACGATGATCGTGACGACGCCGTTCACGTCGGTCGTCCCGACTGCCTCGTAGCCGCCGACCGTCACCGGATCGCAACCGTCGATCCCGCCCACCCCGTCGGCGCCGTCGAAGATCACGCCCCACTTCTTGGGGTTGATGATCGACAAGAGGTTACCGGTGCAGCCGGCGCCGGTCTTGAACACCTTCACCAGGGCGTTGGGGACCGGCAGCGTCTTCACCTTCGGCCGGTTGGTCGAGTCCTGCAGCGCGTGCACCGCGAAGGTCACCTTCACTTTGGCCGACGCGCTGATCACCTGCGACAAGGCCGGCGACGTGCTGCCCTGGAACGAGGCGTTCCCGGCATAGACCGCCGTGATCGCGTGAGTGGCCACCGACAGCGTGGACGTCGTGATGCTGGCCGTGCCGCCCGACAGCGCCGCGGTGCCGATCGTGATCGCGCCGTTCTTGAACGTCACGCTTCCGGCCGGAACTCCGAGGCCTGGCGCCAGGACGCCGACGGTGGCGGTCAGGGTGACGGGCACCCCCCGAAGAGCGACGGCGTGCTGGTGGAGGTGACGACGGTGGCCGTCGATGCCTTCGCAATCGTGATCGTGAACGTCTGCGCGGCGCTCGTGTCAACCCCGCCGTTGGTCACTCCGCCGTCGTCGTGCAGTTGCACGGTGACGGTGGCCGTCGCGAACACGTTCGCGGCGGGCGTGAAGGTCAGCGTCCCGTTGGCGGCGATCGCCGGCTGCACGGAGAACAGCGCGGGGTTGCTGCTCGTGACGATGAAGTTGAGGGCCTGGTCGAGCTCGTTGGCCGGCCCGGCGCCGATTC
>JANOJK010000084.1:0-3889 GCA_031408165.1 Acidobacteriota bacterium
GTCGGCCCAGTTCACGAACCAGTTCGAGCCGGACGCGACCGTGACCGGGCCGGACCAGCCACTGGCGGTGCGCTCCGCGAACTTCAGCGTGGAGAGGTCGCCTGACTTCTCGACCCAACTGAGAAGCACGCCCCGATTCGAGACGGTCAGCTGGGGCTGCCCACTTCCGGCGGCGGCAGGCGAAGAGCCGTGCTCCACTCGCAGTGGCCACGGGCGCGAACCGGGCGGCTGCGTCTGTGTCAGCCCGGCCAGGCCGGCGCCAAGGAGCAGCACGAGCGCAACTGTACGCATTCGCCGAATGATAGCCGATGTGCACGGGAGGGTTGGCGTCGCCGGGTTTCCGCCGGTCAGGCGGGAGGTGGCTCGACAACAGCGCCTTTTGCCGCGCAATCAGAGGCGGCGCGCAATTTGATACAGTGATGGCTGTGATTCGTGTGCGGCGTACGGGAGAACGACGCGGGACGTGCGCCAGGCGGCTGGCCGTGCTGCTTCTGCTGGTCGCCCTCATGGGACCCGGAGCGCTGCTCTGCCTGGCGAGCGAACCGGGCCCGAACCGGAAGTCATGCTGCCCGGCGGGAGCCGCCGATGCGCCCCTGCACCTCCGCGCGTGCTGTCCCGCCGAGGACGGACAGCCGGCGACCTCTGCCCCGGTGGCGTCGCGCCTGCTGAACGTCCCGACCTCCATCTGCTGCGCCGTCGTTCCTCACTCGGTCGCCATCCCGCAGGACCGCCGCTCGATCTCCTCACCAATCGCCACCGTCAACATCCGCCTCCTCATCAGCGTCTTCCTGATCTGACGTCCCGACAGTAAGAGTACAGGTGTGCCTCCCCGCGGGAGGCTTGGCCGTCTCCGTGTTCTGTCGAGTGGAGTCATGATCAACCGATTAATCGAGCTGTCCTTACGCAACCGTGCCGTGGTCCTCGGCGTGTACCTGGCGCTGGCGGCGTGGGGTGCCTGGGCGCTGCTCGCGGCGCCCATCGACGCGATTCCGGATCTCTCCGACAACCAGGTGATCGTCTTTACCGACTGGAGTGGCCACGGCTCCCAGGAAGTCGAGGACCAGGTCACGTATCCCCTGACGAGCGGGTTGCAGGGACTGGCGGGCGTGCGGGTCGTCCGCTCGCAGTCGGCCTTCGGGTTCTCCATGATCTACGTGGTGTTCGAGGACGCCGTGGATCTGTATTTCGCCCGCGCGCGGGTGCTCGAGCGCATGAATCTGCTGGCCTCGCGTCTCCCGCCGGGCGTCGTGCCCACGTTGGGGCCCGACGCGACCGGCGTCGGACATGTCTTCTGGTACACGGTCGAAGGAGACGGCCGCTCGCTGCGCGAGCTGCGATCGATCCAGGACTGGTTCGTTCGATACCAGCTGAATGCGGTCCCGGGCGTTGCGGAGGTCGCCTCGATCGGCGGCACGGTCCAGCAGTACCAGGTCGACGTCAATCCGGACCGCCTCCGCGCCTATGGCATCCCGCTCAGCGCGGTCGTGAGCGCCGTGCGCGAGAGCAATCGCAACGTCGGCGGCAACGTGGTGGAGGCCAGCGGCGCCTGGATGATCGTGAGGGGCGTCGGGCTCATCGCGTCGCCGGAGGACATCGAGACCATCGTGATCGGGGCGTCGGCCGGTGTGCCCGTCTTCCTGAACCAGGTCGCCACCGTGAAGATCGGCGATGCGTTCCGCGTGGCGTCGCTCGTGAAGGGGACTCAGGAGGCGGTCGGCGGCGTCATCGTGGCCCGTTCGGGGGTGAACACCCAGCAAGTCATCGAGGCCGTCAAGGCCCGCATCGCGCAGATTGCGCCGGGCCTTCCACCCGGCGTCCGCATCGTGCCGTTCTACGACCGGTCGGACCTCATCGAGCGCGCCGTGGGCACACTACGGACGGCGCTCATCGAGGAAATCCTGCTCGTGACGCTGGCGCACGTCGTCTTCCTGCTCCACTTCCGCTCCATCCTGATTGTCACGCTGCCGCTGCCGTTCGCGGTGCTCGCGGCGTTCCTCGGCATGCACTACGCCGGGCTGTCGTCCAACATCATGAGTCTTGCCGGGATCGCGATCGCCATCGGCGTGCTGGTCGACGCCGGCATCGTGGTCACCGAGAACGCCTTCCGGCACCTCGAGCAGCAGCACGTGGATCTGAACGATCGCCATGCGGTCTGGCAGAGCGTGCTGGAGTCGACCCGCCTCGTGGGGCGGCCCGTGTTCTTCTCGATGGCCGTCATCCTGCTGGCGTTCGTTCCGGTGTTCGCGCTGACGGGGCAGGAAGGGAAGCTGTTCCACCCGCTGGCGTTCACGAAGACCTTCGCCGTGCTCGCCGCGACGATCGCCGCCGTCACGCTCGTGCCGGTCCTCTGCACGTTTCTCCTTCGCGGGCACCTGCGCCCCGAGGAGGCCAACCCCGTGATGCGGGCGATGGGGCGGTTGTATCGGCCGGTCCTGGACTGGGCGCTCGGGCATGGCCGCACGACACTCATCCTCGCGATCCTGCTCTTCGCCGGCGCCATGGCTGTCGGGTCGCGTATCGGCAGCGAGTTCATGCCTCCGCTGAACGAAGGCGATCTGCTGTTCATGCCGATCGCGGATCCGAGCATCTCGCTCGACGAGAACACGCGGATCGCGCAGCGGCAGAACGCGGCGCTGTCCCGCGTGCCCGAAGTGGAGTACGCGGTGGCCAAAGTCGGGCGCGCCGACACGTCCACCGATCCGTCGCCGCTGAACATGACGGAGACGATCGTCCATCTCCGCCCGAAGGCGGAGTGGCGCGCCGGGATGACGATGGAGCGGCTGCGGAAGGAGCTCGACTCCGCCGTCGAGGTGCCGGGTGTCGCGAGCATCTGGACCATGCCGATCATCAACCGGATCGACATGCTGTCGACCGGCATCCGGTCGGAGATCGGCGTGAAGGTCTTCGGCGCGGACCTGGCCGAACTCGAGCGCCTGGCGGCCCAGACGGCTGCCGTGCTGAGGAGCGTTCCCGGCGCGCAGAGCGTCTACGCGGAGCAGATCACGAGCGGCCAGTACCTGAATATCTCGATCGACCGGAAGGCCGCCGCCAGACATGGGATAGGGGTCGGCGCGATTCAGGACGTGATCGAGACGGCGGTCGGCGAAACCGTGCTGAGCAGCACCATCGAAGGGCGGCAGCGGTTCCCCGTCCGCGTCCGGTACGCTCCGGAGTTCAGGCAGGATCCGCAGGCGCTCGGCGAAGTGCTCGTCGCCGCCCCGGCCGGCGCGCAGATCCCGCTCCGCGACCTGGCGCGTATCGAACCGCAGCGCGGACCCGCGATGATCTCGTCCGAGAACGGGCTGCTGGTCGCCACCGTGCTCCTCAACGTGCAGGGCCGCGACATCGGGAGCTTCATTGCGGAGGCGCGGCGGGTGGTCGCGGAGCGTGTCAAGCTGCCCTCCGGCTACTACCTGGGCTGGAGCGGACGCTACGAGAACCAGGAGCACGCCAGGGCGCGGCTCCGAATCGTGCTGCCCATCGCGCTGCTGGTCATCTTCATCCTCCTGTATTTCACGTACCACTCCGCCGTCGAAGCCGCACACGTGCTGCTGGCCGTCCCCTTTGCGCTCACCGGCGGTGTGTACCTGCTCTGGCTGACCGGGTACAACTTCTCGGTTGCGGTGTGGGTGGGGTTCATCGCGCTCTTCGGCACCGCGGTGCAGACCGCCGTCGTGATGGTCATCTATCTCGAGGACGCCGTGGTGCGGCGCCAGGCGGCCGCCGGCGCGAGCTTCGGACGCGCGGACCTCCGGGAGGCGATCGTCGAAGGCGCGCTGCTGCGGCTGCGCCCGAAGCTGATGACGGTGTCCACGGTCGTGGCCGGGCTGCTCCCGATCATGTGGAGCACTCAGGCGGGCGCCGAGATCATGAAGCCGCTGGCGACGCC
>JANOJK010000130.1:0-4839 GCA_031408165.1 Acidobacteriota bacterium
AACGCGTCCTCTTCGCTGGTCCCCGGCGGCAGCTCCAGCTGCACCAGCAGCGCCAGGGTCGTATCCGCCGGGAAGCGCACGTCATTGCGCCGGTCAACGCCGTCCTCGTGAAGGATCTCGAGGCAGCGGCGATCCATGTGCTCGATCGCGGCGACAGCAGGCTCGCGCCGCAGGTCCGCCACGAGCGCGAGCGCGCCCTGCTCCGACGGGCACGGAATGAGCGCCAGCGCGGTCGTCGGGATCGGGGACAACGCGCGGAAGGTGACCGTCGTGATCACGCCGAGCGTGCCCTCCGACCCGATGAACAGATCGATCAGGTCCATGTCCGGCTCTGCGTGATAACCGGCCGAGCGCTTGACGACGTCGGGCATCCGGTAGGAGGGCACCGGCACGTCGATCGTGCCCCCCGCGGCCGGCACCGCGAGTCGGTACCCGTGCGCGTGACGTTCACCGCGCCGCACGGTGAGCTCGGACCCGTCCGCGAGGACGATCGTCAGCTCTTGCACCCACGGTCGCACCGGGCCATGCCTGAACGTGGCGGCCCCCGCCGCGTTGGTCGCGACGATGCCGCCGGCCAGGGCGCCGGTGAACGTCGGCGCCGGCGGAAACCACGCCCCGTGCCCCAGGAGCGCACCCTGGATCGCCGCGACGGAGACCCCCGCTTCGACGCGGATGTGCGTCGCGCTCGCGTCGAGCACACGCGTGAGCTTCTCCGTGGAGATCACCACCTCGCCCATCGGCGTGGCGCCGCCCGTCAGCGACGACTGCGCGCCGATCGGCAGCACGGTGGCGGCGTGGCGGACGAGGCCGGGAATTTCAGAGACCGTGCGGGGTACGGAGATCCCGGCGGCATGCCCGCCCGGAAAGTGCGCTGCGTCGGAAAGGTACTTCGCGTCCACCCGGGCTCAGGCCTGCCACGCGATTGTAGTGCGGAAAGTTGCTATTCCCCGCCGGGGCCGCCTGGCCAGCCCGGCTTCTTCAGAATCGTCGGCGCCGGCGACGTATTGGGCGGCGGATCGACCGTATAGCGCCAGGCGTCGATGGACCAGCCGCCGCCGCCACCACTGCGGACGACCAGCGTGCACCATCCGCCGTACGGCTTCGTGCCGTCGAGCATGCGCAGTTCCCACCGGCCGTCTGCAACCGCGACGTTCGGACCAAGGCAGCGGACGTCGTTCAGTTGGAGTGGATGGACCGAGCCCCGGTATTCCTTCTTCCTGAACAGCTCATGGCGGTTCTGCCTGATCACGTCCTGCGTGCGCTCCACAGTGCCGTCGGGATGCCGCATGTCACCCCCGAGGGTGAACAGCAAGCCGATGTTCTCCGCGTCCATCAGCCGCCACAGTGAGCTGAACCTCGGGCCGATCTGGCGGATCGCGCGCTCGTCTCCGGGCGTGCAGCCGTTGGGTTGCGTTCGCTCGGGGGGCGGCCCGGGCGGTCGCGGCGGCGCTGCGCCCGCCACCGGCGGCGCGGCCGGCCTCACGGGGGGGAGGATCGCACTCCTCACCGCCTCGATGTCGTCGAGCGCGCCCGCGACGAGCGTCTCGACCAGCACCTGCCCTTTTTCGCGAGTCGCCAGCGTCGCGTCGCCGAGGACGCCCGAGCGCGAAAACACTCCCGGCCCTCCGTCGAGGCGCGTCAGGGAACCGGACCCGCTCGCATACTCACGCACGGCGCGCGTCATGTCGACGGCCGAGGGATCGACAAAGAGCATCATCGACGTGGTGACTTCGTCGGCGTGGCCGGCGAGGAGTGGCGCCTGCCGCAGCTGCACCGGGGGCTTCTGCAGGCGGTACCGCGGATCGGTGTAGCCCAGCAGGATGCCGGCGTCAGCCAGGGTCTTGGCCGCGTCGGACAGCGCCGCCACCGCGTCGGGCTGCGTGTTCAGGACGTAGAAGCGGCGCGGGCCGTACCGGGCGAACGAGCGAACGACGTCCACCGTCATCATGCGGGCCGTGGCCAGCGTGAGCGAGGCGGTGCCTGGGTACTCGAGGTACGCCGGATAGAAGTGATAGGTGAGCGGAGGGGCCATCACCACGGAGGCCGCCGCCTGGATGCGCGAGGCGAGATGCCGCGCGAGGCGCTCCTCGCTATTCAGCTTCAGGTGCGGGCCCTGCTCGAGCACGGCTGCGCCCAGCGGAATCACGACGATGGACGAGGGGGTGAGGACCGGCTCGGCGTCCACCCACGACAGATCCGCCAGCGCCACCCCGCCCGACGGCTTCGGCTGCTGCCCCCCGGGGAAGACGGTCGTCGCGATGATTGCCAGGACCGCTGCGAGCGCCTGCCGCATGTGCACTGCCTCCGGCTTCTTCAGACGTCCCCCGCTCCCCCTTGGACGGCGCCGGCGAGGCGTTTGCCGCGGCCTCATCGCTTCGGCGAGGCAAGCGAGTCAGGCGGACTGTACACTGAAGGCCGCATGCCGGATTGGAACGCCGAGCGGTATCACGAGGTGTCGTCCCCCCAGCAGGCGTGGGGGCTGCGCGTGCTCGAGCGGCTGCCGCTCTCGGGGACCGAGCACGTCCTCGACCTTGGTTGCGGCACCGGACGGCTGACGCAGGAGATCCAGCAGCGGCTGCCGGGCGGACGGGTGGTCGGTGCGGACCCCTCGGATGCCATGATCGAGGCCGCCCAATCGTGGCTGCGCCGGGAGGCGCCCGCGGCCATGGTCGTGCAGGCCGACGGCGCCGCCCTGCCGTTCCGCCGCGCGTTCGACGCGGTGTTCAGCGGCGCGACCTTCCACTGGATTCTCGATCACGGTGCGCTCTTCCGTTCGATTATCACGGCGCTCAAGCCCGCCGGCCGGCTGGTCGCGCAGTGCGGCGGCGCCGGGAACCTCGCGCTGTTGCGGGCCCGGGCGGACCGGCTCCTCGAAGGACCCCGATTCGGGGCGTTCTTCCACGGCTGGACCGAGCCGTGGTACTACGCCGACGTCGAGTCGACGAAGCGGCGACTCGAGGCCGCGGGCTTCGTCGACATCAACGTCTGGCTCGAAGAGGCGCCGACCGCGTTCGCCGGCGCCGACACGTTCCGGGAGTTCGTGGCGACGGTCTGCCTTCGCCATCACCTCGATCGCCTCCCGGCGCGCGACCGGTCGGCGTTTCTGGCCGAGCTCGCGCTCTCGGCGTCGGAGGACTCGCCGGCCTTCACGCTCGACTACCGGCGGCTGAATATCGACGCGAGGCGCCCCGCATGACGCCGTCCGAGTGGTACGCGGGCCGCGTGACGGAGTGGACCACGCGGCGCGACGCCGCGGCCGCGCGCGGCGTGGTGCTGTCGCGGCTGCGGCTGGTGACCTTCCTCGGCGCGGTGGCGCTCCTCTGGTGGGGCCTCGCGCATGCGCATCCTGTCGCGAACACGGCCGGCCTCCTCAGCCTGGCGGCCTTCATCGGCCTCGTGGTCGTGCATGCGCGCGTGCTCGACGCGGTCGCCCGCGCCGAGACGGGCATCCGCATCAGCCGCCAGGGGCTCGACCGGCTGGCGCGCGACTGGGGCGCGCTTCCCGAAGTGCCGCCGCCGGCGGACCTGGACATCGACGCCCACCCGTATGCGCGGGACCTCGACGTCTTCGGGCACGCCTCCGTGACCAAGTGGCTGGGGCGGCCGGCGACGACCGAGGGTGCGCGCCGGCTGTGGCAGTGGCTGCTGGTCCCCTCCGGCCCTGACGAGATCCAGGAGCGGCACGCCGCGGTGGACGACCTCGCGCCGAAGCGCGAGTGGCGGGAGGCGCTGGCGATCGAGGGGCAGCTGACGGTCGTGAGCGCGTCCGAGGTGGCCCGCTTTCTCGCGTGGGCCGAATCCGACGGGCCCACCGTGCCGCGCATCATGCAACCGCTCGCATGGCTTCTTCCGCTCGGCATCGCGATCCTTTTCGCCCTGTTCTTCACAGGCAACACGGACGGCGCCTGGTGGCTGATTCCGCTTGTCGCCGGGATCGTCCTGTCGTTCTCCTTCGCGGCGCGGATGTTCGCGGCGTTCGATCGCGCTGCGCTGGGCGAGCGGGCCCTGCGGCGCTATGTGACGATGCTCACGCTCGTCTGCAGGGAACGGTGGACCGCGCCGGAATTGAAGCGTCTCCATGCCGAGATGTGCGTCGGCGCGGACGCCCCGGCGCTGCTGTCGCAGCTCGCGCGCATCTCCGGATGGTCCGAGTTGCGCAGCGGCGCGCCGCTGCTGCACTTCCCGATCCAGGCGCTGACCCTGTGGGACTTCCACGTGTCCTTCGCGCTCGATCGCTGGCGCGCCAGACACGGCCGCCACGTCCGCGGGTGGCTCGACGCGCTCGGCGCCGCCGACGCGCTGGCTACGCTGGCGATGGTCCGTGCCGATCACCCCTCGTGGACCACTCCGCGCGTCGACACCGCCACCCGCACCTTGAAGGCGACGGCGCTCGGGCATCCCCTCATTCCTGACGCACGCCGGGTGGTGAACGACGTCGAGGTCGGCCCGCCGGGGACCCTTCTCCTCATCACCGGATCGAACATGTCCGGGAAGAGCACGCTGCTGCGCGCCGCCGGAGTCAACGCCGTGCTCGCGCAGGCGGGCGCGCCGGTGTGCGCGACCGCGTTCGAGATGCCGCCGGCGGACCTGCAGACGAGCATCCGCGTCCAGGACTCGCTCGAGCTGGGCCTCTCCTACTTCATGGCGGCGCTGGCCCGGTTGAAACAGATTGTCGACGCCGCGGAGCGCGGCGCCGCGCCCGGCCGCGTGCTGCTGTATCTTCTCGACGAAGTGCTGCAGGGCACCAACAGCATCGAGCGCGGGATTGCGGTTCGCGCGGTCGTCGGTCACCTGCTCGACGCGCGGACGATCGGCGTGATGACGACCCATGACCTGGCG
>JANOJK010000139.1:0-10312 GCA_031408165.1 Acidobacteriota bacterium
CCCCGCCACGCCCGCCACTGCGCCGACCGACGGCAGCACGGCGATCCAGATTCGGGACGCGAAGCTGTGGTACGGCGAGAAGCAGGCGCTGCACGGCATCACCATGGACATCCCGCGCAACCAGGTCACGGCCTTCATCGGCCCGTCGGGCTGCGGCAAGTCCACGCTGCTGCGCTGCCTGAACCGCATGAACGACCTGATCGACGGCGTCCGCATCACCGGCCAGTTCATCGTCGAAGGGCGGGATCTGTACACCCGGGCGACCGACGTCATCGACGTAAGGCGCCGGGTCGGCATGGTGTTCCAGAAGTCGAATCCCCTCGCGAAGTCGATCTACGAGAACGTCGTGTACGGGTTGAGGGTCGCCGGGATTCGTGACAGGGCCACCCTGGACGGGGCGTGCGAGCGCGCGCTGCGCAACGCCGCGCTCTGGGATGAGGTGAGCGACCGGCTCCACACCAGCGGGCTGTCGCTGTCAGGGGGCCAGCAGCAGCGGCTCTGCATCGCGCGCGCGATCGCGATCGAACCGGAGATTATCCTCATGGACGAGCCATGCGCGGCCCTGGACCCTATCGCCACCCAGAAGATTGAAGACCTGCTCCATCAGCTGAAAGCGCAGTACACCATCGTGATCGTCACGCACAACCTGCAGCAGGCAGCGCGCGTGTCGGACCGGACGGCGTTCTTCTGGCTCGGCCAGCTGATCGAATACGCCGACACCGCCGGCATGTTCACGAACCCGCAGAACAAGCGCACGGAAGACTACGTCACGGGCAGATTCGGCTAATGAAGATTCGCCGACCGGCCCGCCCGTCCCGTCACTCAGCGGTTTGAGGCGGAGCTTCGTTAGCAGCACCACGGGCTGCCAGGCCCCCCGCTTTAACGCGCCGGTAACAGACGTGACACACGGGCGACAACTGGAGGTACTATCCTGCCTCTGTGGCAATTCCCCGCGTATTAGTCGTCGAGGACGAGCAGGACATCGCCGGCTTGATCAAACACACGCTGGAGCGGTCCGGAGACGCGTCAGTCGAAATCGCGGGAAGGGGCGATGATGCGCTCCGCGCGATCGCGGTTCGCCGGCCGGACCTCGTCATCCTCGACCTGAACCTGCCCGGGCTGGGCGGCGACGACGTCTGCCGCATGCTCAGGCAGCGGCCCGAGACGATGGACCTCCCGATCATCATGCTGACGGCCCGGACCTCCGAAACCGATCGCGTCGCGGGACTGGACCTGGGGGCGGACGACTACGTCACCAAGCCGTTCAGCCTCAAGGAACTGGGAGCGCGCGTGCGAGCCGTCCTGCGCCGGCGCGCCCGGACGGGTGAGGAAAGGCGGCAGTCCCGCCACCAGGGGCAGCATCTGGTGGCAGACTTCGACGCTGTCTCGGTTGCCGTCGACGGCGTGGCGGTCCGGCTGACCCGCCGGGAGTTCGAGCTCCTGCGTTTCCTGGTTGAAAACAGGAACCGGGTGCTCTCGCGAGAGCGGCTTCTGGAGCGGGTCTGGGGATACGACCGCTTCATCGAAACGCGGTCGGTGGACGTACATGTGGGCCGCCTGCGCGCCAAGCTGGGTCCGGCGGGCCAGCAGATCGAGACGGTGATCGGGCTCGGCTATCGCTTCAATGAGATCGCCTAGGCGGCGACCCATCCCTGGCTTTCCAGTTCGCCAATCTCCAGCTGAAAAATGCTGAGCGCCCGCTCCACGCGGTGCCAGTCCTTGTAACGGATTTGCTTGACCACCGTCTGATCAGCCTCCTCGCGGACTTCCCAGCCCTCGCGGCTGCGATCCCCGATGGAGAATTTCCGTGTGTGACCAGCCTGGTGCAGTTCTTTGACAAACATGGTCGAGGATCGATTTTGTACCTCAGGGTGGCGTCGGCCGCTGTAAACAATGCGTAACATTAAGGAGGGCATTAGACCGAACAGTGGAATTACCTGCCTAATGCGCCCGACGCGCCGAAGTCCCGCAAGCGCGAGTATATGGAGGAGGAGCAGCGCCGCCAGCGGGGATGCCTCACCCGCGGAAGGGCCCGCCGCGTCTGGTGGTGGCCATGAAATGCTGAATGCTGAACTCTGAACGCTGAATTCAGCATTCAACATTCAGCATTCGACATTTTAGAGGCCTTCTAGCCTAGCGTCGTGACGTGGGGGCGACGCCGTACGCCCGCGCCGCGGCGTCCGGGAAGTCGGTGAAGACCCCGTCCACGCCGAGATCGCGGAACTGTTCGAATTCCGTTTCCGGGCGTCCCTTGTACCCCGCCGGCAGAAACTCCTTGTCGATCCGCAGCGTCCAGACGTGCACCACGAGGCCCGCCGCGTGGGCACGCGCGACCAGGTCGGTGGGCGTCCCGAGCGCGCCATCCGCGCCGACCGGCACGATCAGCCGCTTCTCCGTGCCGATGCCGTCGGCGTAGCTCGCGATATCCTTCAGCCCCGCGGCGTCGAGCGTGGCGGCCGTGCTCACCAGTTGAATGAGCCGGACGCGTGTGGTCGGACGCAAGGCCCGCAGGTTGCCCGCCTCGAACGACTGGATGAAGACCGGCGCGTCCTTGCGGTTCCAGCCGTGCGTCTCGAGCGATGCCAGCAGCTTCTCCTCGAGGGGCAGGCCGATCTTTCGGAAGTAGGTCGGGTGCTTGGTTTCCGGATACACCCCGATGGGCCGGCCCAATTCGCGCCCGAGCTGCTGCGCGAGATCGATCACCTCGTCGAACGTGGCCACCTCGAACCGGCCGTCGAACTCGTGCGATCGGAACGCGAGCCGTTCCTTCGCGCGCAGCGTCTTGATCTCGGCGAGGGTGAAGTCTTCGGTGAACCAGCCGGTGATGGCCTGGCCGTCGATCGTCCTGGTCGCCTTGCGATCCGGGAACTTCGCGGCAACATCGGTGGTGCCGCCGATCTCGTTCTCGTGCCGCGCGATGAGCACGCCGTCCTTCGTGGAGACGAGGTCCGGCTCGATGAAATCGGCGCCCATCTCGGCGGCGAGCCGGTACCCGGCGAGCGTGTGTTCGGGACGATGCCCGCTTGCGCCGCGATGGCCGATGATGAGGGGCCGTGAGGCGGCTGCTGCCGATGCGGCCAGCATCAGCAGCAGCAGAACGGCCGTTTTTACCACAGCAACTTCACGCCCAGCTGAAGCTGGCGCGGATCGTAGGTGCTCGTGATGGTGCCGAACCCGCCCGCACTGCGGACGCCGTTGGGCGCGCGGAAGTTCGTGCGGTTGAACAGGTTGAAGGCCTCCAGCCGGAGCTCCAGCTGCGCCGGGCCGCCGAGCGGCACGCGCTTGGACGCCGCGAGGTCGAACTGCGTGAACTTCGGGCCGCGCACGGTGTTGCGCTTCGCGTTGCCGAACGGCTGGCTCGGATCGGTCGGCACCGAGACGCACGCCCGGTCGAACCAGTTCGTGATCGTCTGCGCGTCGCCCTGGGCGTAGGGGTCGCACGTGACGTTGGGGCGGAAGTTGTTCGCGCCGCGGAAATCCTGCGTGATACCCGACACGAGGAACGTGGCGCCCGGCGCATAGGTGAAGGTGACGGGCTCGCCTGCGAACAGGCTGTTGATCCCCGCGACCTGCCACCCGCCGATGAACGCATCGACGACCGCCGGCACCCCGGACGCCCACCGCTGTCCGCGGCCGAACGGCAGCGACCAGACAAAGCTGGTCGTGCTGTTGTACGGCTGGTGGTAGTTCGACAGGCCGAAGTCCGCGTCCAGGTTCCGGAAGTCCTGCGGCGCCGGGAAGTTCCCGTTCGAGTTCTCCAGCGACTGCGCGCCGTTGTCCTCGGTCTTCGAGAGGGTCAGCGAGCTGAGCAGGGTGATGTCCCGGCGGACGCGCCACTCGACTTTCCCCTGGAATGCCCGGTAGCGCGACTTGCCGCCGTTGAAGGCATAGGTGATGTCGGCGAAGCCGGCAATCGGGCGGCGGTTCGCCAGCGGGATCGTCCCGGCGGCATTGTTCGGGGCCGCCTGGTTGTAGTTCGCAAACAGGAGCTGGTCGTCGGCCCGGTTCCCGACGTAGGCGACGTCGATCAGCAGGTTGCGGAACATCTCGCGCTGGAGAGAGACGTACCAGCTCTGCACGGGGCTCGAGTGGTAGTCCCGCGGCATGTAGGTGATGTTCGCCGTCAGCGGGTTGAATTGTGCCGGGTCGGCGAGGCCGGCGGGATAGCCCAGTTCCGCGGCCACGAAGGTCGGCGCGCTCGGCACGGTCTGGTTGACCACGGCATTGACGACCTGCGGCCCGTTGATCGGCAGGATGTCCCCGCCGCCCGCACGGTTGAAGTGCACGTAGCTGACGCCGTAGCCTCCGCGGATCACGGTGCCTGTCGCGACCGTGTAGGCAAAACCGAGCCGCGGCCCGAAGTTGTTGCGGTCGGGGTCGACGAGCGCGCGATCGTAGATCGATCCATCCTTCGCGAGGACCAGCGTGTTGCCGACGGGGTCGTAGTTCGACAGCACGTTGTTCGCCTCCCAGTTCGGCGTCGAGTATTCGTAGCGGACGCCGAGATTCAGCGTGAGGCGGCTGGTCGCGCGCCAGTCGTCCTGCAGATACGCGAAATGCATGTTGCGGCGCAGGTCCGCCACGAGCACGCTGCTGAGCGCGTACTGTGCGCGCAGGCCGAGCATGAAGTCGGCGAGGTTGTACAGGTTGTTCGCCGGCGCGCCCGCGACGCGCGAGAACGATCCGTTGTAGGTGTCGCGGCCGTAGAGCGGGTTCACGTCCTGGACTTCCGTGTTGATCCGCTGGAACTCGTACCCGCTCTTGAACGAATGCGACCGTCGGCTCCAGGTGTAGTTGACCTTCGGGTTGTAGACCGTCGGATACTGCCACGGGGGGTTGGTCGCCTGGCGCCCCAGATCCGAGTAGCCGCCGATGATCTGCGTGGGCAGGCCGCCGGCAATACGCGCGTCGGCCGGCAGGCCGGGCAGGCCAAAGGTCTCGAACGCACTCGGCGACCCGAGGGACGGCGGGTTCTTCCCGGCCCGGGTGGTCGAATAGCCGAAGCGCGCTTCGAGCAGCGAGGATCCGCCGATCCAGGTCGAGCCCAGCACCAACTGCTTGTTGCGCGCGTAAATGTCGCCGTTGCCCGCGCCCCCCGACGGCAGGGGGATGTTCGGCTGATCGAAGGTCTGCAGGCTCCGCCAGCCGTAGCGGCCGAAGACCGCCAGGCTGGGTGTGGCCTGCCAGTCCACCTTCGTCCCGGCCTTGTTGGAGTCGGCCGTGAATTCCTGGATGGTCGAATAGTTGTTGGTGTTGCCCGGGGCGGTGGTGTCGGGCAGACCGGCCAGGACCTTGCGCGCAAAGCTGGTCAGAGGAATCGGCGTGCCGGCGGCATACACCGCGCCGGTGCGCGGATCGACGACGTCGACCGAGAGGATGCCCTGCCGCTGCTGGGGCGTGGCGATGCTGGAAATCCCGGTGACCTTCCGCACCTGGCGCAGCCCCTCGTAGTCGCCGAAGAAGAACGCCTTGTTCCTCACGATCGGTCCGCCGATCACGCCGCCGAACTGGTTCTTGTCCAGCGTCGGCTTGCCGCTCGCGGGCTTGAAGAAGCCCGTCGCGTTCATGGCCGTGTTGCGGAAGAACTCCCACCCGGCGCCCTGGATCCGGTTCGTGCCGCTGCGGTAGTTGACGTTGATCGTGGCCCCGGCGGCGCGGCCGTACTCGGCGCTCATGTTGTTGGTGACGACCTTGAACTCGCCGATCGCCTCGGGCGCGGGCTGCATCACCTGGTTCGAAAACCCCTGGTTGCTGGTGCCGTAGGCGTTGTTGTCGACACCGTCGATGAGGAAGTTATTGAACGTGCTGCGAAGCCCGTTGACGTTGAATGCACCCTCGCGCGGCGTGTTGCCGGTGGTCAAGGACGTCGAGGCCAGCTTGACGCCCGTCGTGAGCAGCGCCAGGGTCGAATACTCGCGGCTGCTGAGGGGCAGCGCGCGCGTCTGGTCGCCTGTGATCACCTGGCCGCGCTGGCTCGAGTCCGTTTCGACCAGCGGCGAGGTCGCCGTGACCTCGACCTTCTCCGTCACCTGCCCCACCGACATCTGCAGGTCCACGCGCAGGCGCGCGCCCACCTGCACCTGCAGGTTGTCGGCGAGCGCGAGCGCGAAGCCCGCCTTCTCGCCGGTCACGAGATACATCCCCGGGCGGACGGCCGGAAACTCGTAGTTCCCGTCGCCCGTGGACGTCTTCACGGAGGAAATCCCGGTACCGGCGCTGGTCAGCGTGACCTTCGCCCCGGCCACCACCGCGCCCGACGCGTCGCGGACCGTGCCAACGACCGTCGCGGTGTCGAACTGCGCGAGCGCCGGAACGGCGCCGGACAGGAATGCCAGGAGGAACAGACGAACAGACAACCGGACCTTACGCATGGACACCTCGGAAAAAGGGCTGACTTGCTGAGCCGTTTCCGCAGACTGTAACAACGCGGCGAGGGAAGAGCAAATCATCATGGCCAGCCACCGGCCGGCAGACCGAGAATCCCACGCGCCGGTGACGGCCTGGTAACGCGCGGGTTTCCGGACGTGAAATTGTTAAGATCCGATCATGAACCATGTGTTGACCCTCATCCTCGGCGGCGGACGCGGGACGCGCCTCTTCCCGCTCACGCACATGCGGTCGAAACCGGCGGTCCCGATCGGGGGGAAGTACCGGCTGATCGACATTCCGATCAGCAACTGCCTCCACGCGGGACTGAAGAAGATCTTCGTGCTCACGCAGTTCAACTCGGCATCGCTCAACCGCCATGTCGCGCAGGCGTATCGGCTGGATCTCTTCTCCGACGGGTTCGTGGAGGTGCTGGCCGCAGAGCAGACGCCCGACAGCTCCGACTGGTTCCAGGGCACCGCGGACGCGGTGCGACAGGCCGCCAGGCACTTCTCGGCGTACGCCGCGGAGTACTACCTGATCCTCGCAGGCGATCATCTCTACCGCATGGACTTCTGCGAGCTGCTCGACGCGCACATCGAGAGCCAGGCCGACATCACGATCGCGGCGCGGCCCGTGAACCCCGCCGACGCGACGCAGATGGGCATCTTCCGCTTCGACGCGCTCGGCCACATCAGCGGCTTCGAGGAAAAGCCGAGCGCGGCGCGGCTCGCCGAGATGAAGAGCAGCGCCCCCAGGGGGGCCGCGGTCGGGGGCCTGACCGCCGACACGCCGTTTGTCGCGTCGATGGGCATCTACGTCTTCTCCCGCGAGGTCCTGCTCGACATCCTGAACCGGCCCGGCATCGACTTCGGCAAGGAGATCATCCCGGCCGCCCTCGGCTCCCTCAACGTGCACGCCTACCTCCATCGCGGCTACTGGGCCGACGTCGGCACCATCGACGCCTTCTACAACGCCAACATCCAGCTCACCCAGCGCGGCGCGCCGTTCAACTTCTTCCACCCGCACCGCCCGATCTACACGCGTCCGCGCTTCCTGCCCGCGACACGGATGTACGACGCGCGCGTCGACACGTCGATCATCGCGGACGGCTGCTCCCTGGACACCTGCGAGATCCGCGACTCGGTCGTCGGCATCCGTACGCACGTCGGCCCCGGCGCAACGATCACCCGCTCGGTGCTCCTCGGGGCGGATTACTACCCCGACGAAGACGCCGGCCCGGGTGACGTGGCGCTCGGCATCGGCCGGAACGTGGTCCTCGACCGCGTGATCGTGGACAAGAACGCCCGCATCGCGGACGAGGTGCGCCTCGTGACCGGGCCGGACGCCGCCGACGCGGACGGCGACGGCTGGTACATCCGGGACGGCATCATCGTGGTGCCGAAAGGAGCCGTCGTGCGGCAGGGCGTCGATCGCGCGACGTAGGTCGTCACGAAGAAGAGCACGGAGTCTCCGCGCTCGCAACGACGCCCAAAGAAGCGCGAGCCTTCTCTTTCCTGACGTTTGGTCACAGTGCTGGTCCCGCCACACGGGAACCTCGCGGCCATTCCTCAACGTGGCTCCCGTTGCTGCTCCGATTCCGGGATCCGTCGTCCCGGAATCGTTTCGCGCAGTGTCCGATCGTCGCGGGACCGCACGCTTCCAAACCTTTCGAGCGGACTCCCGTCTAACGGCGGGAGGATGAGTGAGGGGACAACCCTGGACGGGAGGTCCCATGTTTCTGGTCGCGTCGCTGGTAGTCACAACGTCGCTCGCGTTGGCGCCGCCGCTCACCGAGAGCGCCGCACTCGACTCTCCCTATCGCCACGTGCGCAGTCAGGATCGATCGATCCGGCTCCTGCTGAAGCGCGGGTTCCGCCGCTCGGTGACCTTCGCGCAGCTGATGGCCCGGCTGGAACAGAGCGACGTGATCGTCTACATCGAGGAGGTGCCGCGGCTGCCCGGTGCGCTCGAAGGGCGGATGATGATGCTGCCGGTCGCGCACGGCCAGCGCTACGTGCGCATCCAGATCGCGCTGCGCGGCTCGCCCGACGAATCGGTCGCGGTCCTCGGGCACGAGCTGCAGCATGCGATCGAGGTCGCGCAGGAACCCGGCGTCAACGACCAGGGCACACTGGCGCGGCTGTTCCAGCGGATCGGGCAGCGCGCGGGGCCCGACACCTACGACACGTTCGCCGCGCAGGAGGTGGGGCGGGTGATCCGGCGGGAGCTACTGGCCTAGCTCGCGCAGCATTTTCGGCGTGAGGAACCAGCGCAGCATGCCGCCCCCCTTGGGGGGCAGCATGTCGAAATCGATTCGGCAGACGCCCCCCTTCTTGAACGCCAGGGGATTGCGCGCGCCAATCAGCTGCGCGGCCAGCTCGCCGAGGTTGGGCTCGTGGCCGACGAACGCCACTCGCGCCTTGCGCACGTGCCGGGTGATCTCCTGGACGACGGCGGCGGGGGTGCCGGCAGGGGCGAGCGCGTCGGAGGTCACGATCGGCGGCTTCGACTTCAGCTCCTCCGAGAACACGTCGGCCGTCTGCCGCGTGCGCACGAGCGGGCTCGTGACGATCTGATCGAAACTGATCTCGAGGCGGTTCAGGCCCCGCGCCGCCTGGCGGAGCCGCGCGATACCCTCGGGCGTGAGCGGCCGCTTCGAGTCGTCGGGCCAGTCCTTGCCGCGCTCCGCCGCCACACCGTGCCGGATCAGATACAACTCGAGCATGGCCATCAGCGTTGTCCCCCGGCTGCGCGGCGCTTCGCCGCAGGCGTCTTCGCCGCCGAATTCACAAGGGTCGCACGGGCCGGCCGGCGCCGCGGCGTCAGCCGGAGCGGAATGTCGCGCCGCGCCGCTTCGACCGCCTCGCGCAGCCGCGGGAGCTGCGAGACGTAGCGTCCGTGCAGGTGCCGGCACTCATCTTCGATCAACCGTGAGAGGACGGCAAGCCCCGCGTCCGGCGTGCTGCGGCGGCTGCGCGGCGCTGCGCCCACGGCCGCCACGTGGTGGTGCAGGATCTGGAGATCGTGGAGCCGGCCGAGCGCGTCCTGCGTCTTCTTGATCGCCCGCACCGTTTGAGCGCAGGGCGCCGCCCCGCTCTCGTCCGCGATCTCGAGCCCGTAGCGGAGCTTCTTGGCGGCGATGCGCACCTGGTGCAGCGCTTCGGCCGCATAGATCTGGCCCGCCTGATCGATGGCCTTGTCGAGACGCCGCCCGCGGGTGGCGACGCGAAGCGCCAGCGACGTGCGCCACTTGTGGCCGGGGGTGGGGTGCATGAGGGCCTGACGGACCGCCGCCAGTCGCCGGCCCAGCTTCTGGGTGTCGACCCCCGCAAGGCGTTCGAGCATGACGGCGCGGCGCCGTTCCCGATCCTCGATGACGAGCGCACGGACCTCGGCGAGGGCCGCGCGCGGCACGCCGGGCCGCTCCCCCAGCTCGTCAATGAGGTGGAGCGTGACGTCCAGCTCCCGGACGGTGCCCAGCGCCTGCGTGAGCTTCCGGATCTTGCGCTGCGCCTTGCCGGATTTGCTGTGCTGGAGCCCTTCGGTGAGGACCGGCAGCGCTTCGCGCAGGCGGCGCGACGCCACGCGCGCCTGGTGGACGCCCACGTCTTTTCCCTCGACGGCCGCCGACAAGTGCCGGCGCAATGCCCGCGCGCGACGCTCGAGGAGGGGGACCAGGGGTGAAGGACGGTTCATGGTAGGATGCGGCTCGAATCGACCGAACTGTCAGTATATAACGTTGACGTAAGAAGCAAGCGCCCGGCCAGCCTGCCGTCCTTTCCTCCGACATGCGTATCGCCGCCATCGACATCGGCACCAACTCGATCCACATGATCGTGGTGAGCGTCCGGCCCGACCTGTCCTTCGAAGTCATTGACAGGGAAAAGGAAATGGTTCGTCTGGGCGCCGGCGGCCTCGACGGCCGGAGCCTGACCCCGACCGC
>JANOJK010000196.1:0-4065 GCA_031408165.1 Acidobacteriota bacterium
GGCGACGTTGCCGGCCAGGACGAGCAGGTCTGGCGCGTTAGCAACCACGCCGACGGTAAGGCCGGCGGCCGTGATCGCGGCATTCGCCGCGGCCCGCGTCAGGTTGACGACATTCGGCACGATCACGGCGGTGAGCGAGATAACCGCCGTGTTCGAGTATGCCGACGACAGGAGTCCGGCGATGGCTTTGACGCGATACGAGTTCGCGCTCCCCGCCACCGGGCTGACGTCGATGTAGGTCACGAGGCCGATGTTTGCTCTCGCCGGGAGCGTGACGATCGGGTCGAATGCGAGGCCAGGCGTCATCCGTTCGATGACGAAGCCCGTCTCGTTGTTGGCGTTGTCCGTAAACGTCAACTGAACCCGTCCGCCCGTCAGTGACGCCGCCGACAGCAGCGATGGCGCGAGCAGCGGATTGACGGGGCCGACTCCAGCCGTGAAGGCGGAATCCGCCGTAATGGTCGGGAAGCCGACAACCGTGCTGCCCACCGTGTTCGACGCCGCGACGCGGTAGAAGAACGGCGTCCGGTTATTACCGATCCGATCGAAGAACGTCGTCTGGAGTCCAACCGGTGAGATCACCAGCCCGGTCAGGAAGTCCGGATCGGTGGCTCTCTGCACCGTAAAGCCAGTCTTGTTCTCGACGGTCGGCGTGCTGTCCGTCCATGTGAGGTTGACGCGGCGCGCGTTGCCGATTCCGGTCACGGTGAACGCCAGGTTCGTGGGTGCGGCCGGCGGGACCGCGAACAGAACTGCGCGCATCATGTCGTTCTCTTCGTGGCTCAGGATGTGGCAGTGCCAGACGTATTCCCACCCGAAGTTCGCGTAGTCGTTGAAGATCGTGACCGGGTTGCCCAGAGGATCGACGCCGGAGAATCCAAGCGTCGAGCCCTGCGGCAGGGTCGGGTTCAACAGACGGACGCTGTTCGGAAGCGGCCACGGAAGCGTGTCCGGAGCCGGGGCGATCGGCCTCAGCGCGACGATGGTGTCCTCGAGCGGGCTGATCCTCAGCGTGTCCTTCCAGCCCAGTTCGTTGGCGTCCGGCAGCCGGATGGCGCCGTCCCAGCCCACGCGATTGATCAACTGGACATGGAACAGGTGGAAGTGGATCGGGTGCGTATCCACGCCGTTGTGCGTGATCTTCCAGATCTGCGTCCCGTCCGCGTCGGGTGCGCCAATCGGCGTCATGGGGTTCGAGAGCTTGACGAGCTCGGTGGGCGGATCGGCGTACCCCTGCATGATGAACTGGGCCTGGCCCACCATCGCGCGCGGCAGCTCGAGACCCAGTTTGGCGCTCATCCGACCGTAGTCGTCAAACGTCGCGCCCATCTCGTCGTGAATCGCCTTGGTCTCGAAGTTCAAGTTGGCGAAGGCGCCGGTCGTGGTCTTGAACGTCATGGCCGAGTCCTGGATGCGGGCGACGCCCCACGCCGGGAAATTGGTGGGGAACGTCATGCCGTACGCCTCGTCGTAGGCAGCCTGCCCGACGATGATCGGGTCCTGTCCACGCTGGAAGACGCCTGGCACCGGGACCAGTACTCCGGTCGCGTCCACAGTCGTGGAGGGCGCGAACGCCGCCATCAGCGCGGGGACGCTGAACGGTGTCCCTCCGCCACTGCTCACCTTGACCTGCATGATGGTGCGGATGTTGGGACCGTAGCCCGGAAGCGGCGTGACTACGCCACCCTCGGCCGTCAGGTCCGGAGCGCCCGTGTAGTAGTCGTTCCGTGGATCGAGCGCGGGGAACGCCGCGGGCGCGTCGTTGTAGAGGATCAGGGTCTTGCCGGCATAGGCGGAGAAGTCAACGATGACGTCCGCCCGTTCCGCGGGGCCCAGGAGAAGCGAATGGTCCGAGACGTTCCCGAAGTTGAACGTCGTGGGATTCAGGTTCCAGGCAATCGGCTGAGGCTTCAAAACAACCGGCATCGGGAGGAAGCCTCCCTCGGTGCCAATCTGGATGAAGTCGGGCCCGGCCAGCGCGGGATCGGGCACGCCGCCCACGCGTCCGTCCATCGGCCAGTTCGCGGGCAACCCCGGAGTGGCTGGCGAGGCCGGAACCATCTTGACTTCCGTGCAATTCGCGGCAATCACGGTCGCGTCGTTGCACGGCCTGACAACGGCGTTGAGCGCACCCGTTGCTTCAGCGGTGCTCGCCGCGGTCTTGTCGACCGCCACGAACCAGTGCAGGTTGAAGAAGCGGTCATGTGATGCGTCCAGAATCCGGAAGCGGTAGGCCTTTGCATCGACGTTCAGGGTCGGATAGGCCGTGCCGTTGATCACCGGCGTGTCGAGGAAGGCCTCGGCTCCCCACGACGGTTGCGGGGCGCCCGGGATCTCGAGCGGCTGCCAGATGCTGCATGCAGCCGCCGGGGGGATGGGCATCCCCATCGCATCGCAGTCGTAGTACGGATTGCGAACGGGGCCGAACGGGATATTCACTGGCGGCCAGAACCACGGGCCATAGTGCCACCGGCCCATCGCGTTCAGGCCTGAGATGTCATAGGGGTTCTGCGCGGGCATGTACACGTGCGGCCACCACAGGTCGCCGAGCTTCGCATCCCGCAGGTCGATGGTGTTCCCGTTGGGATCGGTATATGGCGTGAAGGTCGTGCCCGTTCCCCAGTTCCACGTGGGATCCTGCACCCGAATCGTGGTCGGGTCCACGAAGGTCTTGTCCTGAATGATCAGCGGAATCTGGTCGGACGGGATGACCCCGCGCGCGATCAGATCCAGTTCCACGGCGTCCTGCAGCAGGTAGCCTGCGGCTTCGCCGGCGTACACGTTGAGGCGCGTAATGCCCATCGCGTGATCGTGATAGAACATCAGCCGCGCGCTCTGGTCGTTCGTGTAGTAGAACGTCTGGCTTCCCGATCCTGACGGGTTGAGGGCCGATCCCGGCTTGCCAGGTTTCGGCATGTCGGGGACGTTGTAGACGCTCACGCCCTCCGGATATGAGGCCGTCTCACCAGCGGGTGTAATCCACTGATGCGTCGTGCCATCGCTGATCCACGGGGTGACCCCGCCGTGCAGGTGGATCGTGGCGCGATTCTCTGCGTAGCAGCCCGCGGGCAACACGCCAAGCGCGTTCTTCTTGCAGACGACATCCGCGGTCCCGGCAGTCGCCGTCGGTCCTGGACCGGCTCCCATCACGGAGGTGTCAACCGGGAGGAAGAGATTGCCGGCTGCGCCGGTGGGAAGATTGTTGGTGAACGTGAGGCGGACGGGCCGTCCCTTCTGGGCCACGATCAGGGGTCCCAGATAGTGGCTGAGCGTACCGCCCATGTTGGTCTGCCGGTACCCACGCAGCGTTGTGGCAGGCAGGTCGGAGTGCATTTGCTCGGAGTACTGGACGAGCTCGATCTCGTAGTAGTCCGCACCCGGATACGTGGTGATGTCAGCCTTGGCAACCGGGATGTACTGTCCGAGGTTGTTCGCGCCGGCCGCCGTCAGCCCCGGCAATCCGTCCACGAACTTGCGGATCCCACCGGAGAGAGGAGTCGGGAGGCCGGTGAGCAGGTCGATCGCCCCGGGCACCGGTGTTGGGCTGTTCGCGTAGTTCGGCGTGACGCCGGAGTAGTCCGGGATCAATTCGCCGTTGAGGCCGACCAGGAGCTGGGTCGTAATCGGTGCGGGGGCGAGAAGGGCAGGCGCGAAGGCCGCCATCCGCGATGCGCCGGACGTCACCGTGGACAGAGCGGCTGCGCCGGCTTGCTTCGCCTTCAGGCGGGCGGCGGCGGCCTTTCTCTCTTCGATCGTGATCGGCTTGACTCGCGTGTGTTTGCGTCCGGCAGCGTCGGTGACCGTGATGGTCCGGTCCGACACTTTCGTGTCGGCCTTCTTCGCCTGCCCGCTGACCACCGCGACAGTCCACGGAACGGCAATCGACATCGTTAGTATTAGAGCCAGAGGTATGGGGAGCCTGAGAGTTCTCATCTTCTTAGTTCCTTTGCTCGACGGAACGACTGTTCCGCCAGATGCGTCTCCCTGCGTGCGATCAGATGGCGTGGTTCCCCTGGCCGCGTTCACACCGGTTGATGGGCGTGTGGCCACCTGCGCCGTCCGATC
>JANOJK010000215.1:0-3239 GCA_031408165.1 Acidobacteriota bacterium
TGTCCAGCGACTCGCCGATCGTGCGCACGGTGCCGATGCCCAGCTTGCGGGCGCTGGCGACGCTGGCCTTGTCGCTGTCGGGCACGATCAGGAGCGGCTTGGCGGGAGATTCCGCCTTCACGTCCAGACAGTTTTCGGGGCTGTCGTCCACGTGATAGTGGAGCTGCAGGGCGCCGGCGGCGGCGCCGCGGGAGCCGGGGATGACCAGCACGCTCGGCAGATCGAAGCCCTGTTCGACCAGCCAGCGCTGCGTCTGCCGCTGCGAGGTGTCGCCCTGGGTCGGCGGGCGTTTGGTGATGAAGAACACTTCCCATCGATGCCGCAGCGTCATCTCGTGGATGCGGCGGACGGCCTGGGGGTCGAGGGGCTGCAGCGTGGTCCAGAAATCGGGAGTGGCGGCGATGGCGTCCCACACGGCGTCGTGCTTGCGCCGGCGCTGGCGCAGGGCCTTCGCCTCCTCCTTTCGCGTCACGGGGTCTTCGCTCTCGTCTTCGGGCTGGACGGGGCGTGTCCGGCGCTCGACGGGCCCGAAGATGCGGATTTCGACGTCACGGTAGGCCGCGGCGAAGTCCGCGAGCACGCCGTCCATGTCGAATCCGATGCGAAGGGGCATCCTGAAAGTATCCTCAGGGGAAAACGAAGATGTCGATTATGCCACGAGGCCCGGAGAGGACGGCCCGGAGACGGCCACCCCCGGACGTACATTGAATCGTGGCCGACATTCGCTACCTGCTGCGGCACCTCGGCATCACCACGCCGGAGGCGGCCCTGGGCGTCGTCGAGCGGTTCTATCCGCACGATCGGGTGCCGCCGCGGGCGGCGTACCTGATCGAGGCCATTCTTGCGGAGACTGAATCGTGACCCGTCCGGCGAGCCTCGCCGGCGTGGCCGCGCGGTCGGACAGCCGGCGCGCGTTCGCCTATGGGGTGTCGGAGTTTCTCGATCAGTTCCGGCTGGAGCGGCGCGCAGGCATGCTGTCGGAGGAGCCGGCGCGGCTGGCCGCGCGCTACGAGGGCGGTGACGTGTCGGACGCCTACCTGGCGGCGGTCGCCGTCTCCCTCGCCCGGGAGCCTTGTTCCGCTATCTGGACCGCCGACGAAAAGGGCTAGGTCAAATCGAACGGCCTAGGCTTGGCGTGATTGCATACCCAGCCAAAAAACTCTCCCTGCTCAACAGTACCGCTCCCGAGATCGATGAGAATATCCGCGAGTTCTGTTTCTTGGACCTCGTAAAGATCGTAATCGTTCAGGTCTAGAAAAACAGTCAACGCGAGCGCAGCGGTCCGCTTGTTTCCATCGATAAATGGCTGGCCCTCTGCCAAAAAGAACGCGTGAGCGGCTGCCTTTTCAGGGATGGTGGGGTATGCGTCCTCGCCAAAGACCGTTTGGTAAGGCTGGAAAGCTGCGGAAGCTCATTGGTGATGAGAACGAATGCCCTCACTCCCGCCATTGCCGAGAGTGAGGGCTTCGTCGTGTAGTGCTATAAGGTCGTCGACCGACAGGCTGGTTACCTGTTCGGCCATCGGCTAGCGTCCTAGTTTGTCGAGAGATTTGGCGTGGCGAACAATCATTCGCTTGGCAGACGAAGCCACGTCCCGCGGGACAGCAAACTTGTATCGCCTCAGAATGATCGTTTCGCCCTCTACACGCACCTCAATCTCATCGCCGCGTTCCCATCCCACCTGCTTGAGGATAGGCTTGTCGAAGGTGAGGCCCGCGGAGTTTCCCACAGGGTTGAGTCGCTTTGTCAGTGCCATTGGGCGTCCCCTTTTCAATAGCATGTTATAACGACGTAAGTACAATAGCAACTGAGGGGTCCAGCGTGCCGGCGCTACCCCCCTTCGAAGCCGCGCGGGAGCGTCTTCATGCTGCACCGTTGGCGATCCTTCACGCTGCGGATCGCGTTTGCGATGGCCTTTGCGTCGGTGATGGCGGGCGGGCGGCTTGCCGTTCCCGATCGGCCTGCACCGGCGCCGCCAGCCCCGGTTGTCGTCCGGGCCGTCGCGCCGGCTCCCTCGCTGCCAGCCGCAACGCCACCCCGCCGATCCGTCAAACGCAGGATGATTGCGGCGCCGCCGGTGGTGGCGGAACCGGTCGTCCCGCCCGCGCCAGCGACCCCAGCCACCATTGAGGCGGTCCTCGAGGGAGGACCGTCCGAGCCGCCGGTGGCGCTTGCCCCGCCACAGCGCCTGTCGGTCGTCAGCGCCCTGACCGGCCGTCCGCTGCAACCTGTGTTTCTGTCTTCGCCGGTTGCGCGGCCCGGGCCTCGTCGCGCGCTCGTGCCGCTGTACGTCTCGTTCGGGGCGCTGCAGGCGATGGACTACCACTCGACGCGGCGTGCGCTCGTGAGCGGAGCCGGGCGCGAGGCGAATCCCCTCGCGAGGGCGATCGGCAGTCCGGGGCTGATCGCGGCAAAGGCCGCGGCCACGGCGGTGGTCATCGTGGCGGGGGAGAAGATCTGGAAGAGGAACCGGGTCGGGGCGGTCGTGTTCGTCGCGACGCTGAACGTCGCCATGGGGGCCGTGGTGGCGCACAACTACTCTGTCGGACGCAAGCCGCTGCGAGCGCGATGATGGCCTCGGCCGAGGCGCGCGGTGTGAAGCGGGCTGGAGGGAACGAGAGCCGGCGGCGGCGGCGCGCCGCCACGGCTCTCTCAGTTATTCAGGCCGATGTGGTGATGGTGGCATGCGTCAGGCGAGCTCCACGCCGGCAAACGGAGCGAGCCTGCGCTGGTGCGCATCCGCGGTGAGGAGCGGCAGCCTCGCCTCCCGGGCCATCTCGACGATCAGCGCGTCAACCGTCGGCGCGATTTTGCCGTTCCTCCGCGCTTCCTGGTGCAGCGCGGCCGCGCGCTGGTGCGTGTCGTAGCCGGGCGCGGGCAGCCGCTCGAACTGCGTGAGGATCAGCCGGGCTGTGTCGAGATCGTTCGGCCGGCTGAAGCCTTGAAGGAACTCCTGGACGACGACCGGCGCCGTCGCGGGCGGGATCCCTTCTGCGAGGCAGCGCTCGAGGACGTCGGCTTCGCGCGTTCGCGCGCCGCCGAAGTAATCAATCAGTACGCTTGTGTCTACGAGTGGACCCATGGGCGGGGCTCTCCTTCCGGAGCACGGACAGGTTGCCTTCCCACTTCAGCGTCCCGCGCGCGCCGCGCAGCCCGCGCAGCCGTTCGACACGAATCAACTCTTCGAGCGCGCGATTGACGACCGCGCGCTTGGTCCGCTCGCCCGACAACCGCATCGC
>JANOJK010000262.1:0-1702 GCA_031408165.1 Acidobacteriota bacterium
CCGAACCGCAGCGCGTTCAGCAGCGCAATCGGACGGGCCCCCATCGTGAAGATGTCGCGGATGATCCCGCCGACCCCGGTCGCGGCCCCCTGGTAGGGCTCGATGAACGACGGGTGGTTGTGCGACTCGATCTTGAAGACGGCGGCCAGGCCGCCGCCGATGTCGACGGCGCCGGCGTTCTCGCCGGGCCCCTGCAGTACGCGCGGACCCGTGGTCGGCAGCTTTTTCAGATGGATCCGCGAGCTCTTGTAACTGCAGTGCTCGGACCACATGACGGAGAAGATGCCGAGCTCGGTCTCCGTCGGCTCGCGCTCCAGCAGCGAGACGATGCGGGCGTATTCCTCGCTGGTGACGGTCATCGGCGGTACCAGGTCATGAACACCAGAGCGATTATGAGGTCGGCGACCCCGGTGACGAGAAAAACCTTCGCGAGGGTGCGCACCGTGCCTTCGGAATACGGCACCCATCGCATCCAGGCGGCCAGCGACGCGCCCAGCATGAACAGGCCGCTCAGCGCGAGCAGCTTCCCGACGAGCCGCGCGTTCGCGACGCGGCTATCGGTCATGCGGAACGCGCGCCTTCGCCCTCCGGCAGCCCGGCGGGCTTCGGCGAGGCCTCGTCGCCGGAGCCTCCGGCGCAGGCGGGGACGAGGCCGTGCTGCGAGAGAGCGGTGACGACCGACTCGAACAGCACGAGGCCGTCGGCGCTGCCGAGCGGCGCCTCGCACGCGCGCTCCGGATGGGGCATCAGTCCGACGACGTTGCGGGCGTCGTTACAGATGCCGGCGATGCCGTTGAGCGATCCGTTCGGATTCGAGGCGTCGGTCACCTCTCCGCGCGGGTCGCAGTAGCGGAAGATGACCCGGCGCGCCGCTTCGAGCTCGCGGATGACCTCGGGTGGAGCGTAGTAGTTGCCCTCGCCGTGCGCCACCGGGAGGCGCAGCGTCTGCCCTTTCGCCGCGCGCAGCGTGAACGGCGTGTCGGGCTGCTCGACGCGGACGACGACCTGCTCGCAGTGGAACTTGAGGTCGCGGTTGCGCAGCATCGCGCCCGGCAGCAGGCCCGCTTCGAGCAGGACCTGGAATCCGTTGCAGATGCCGAGCACCGGTCCGCCGGCGCGCGCGAAGTCGATGATGGCGGGCATGATCGGCGAGAATCGCGCGATGGCGCCGGTGCGCAGGTAGTCGCCGTGCGCGAACCCGCCGGGCAGGATCACGACGTCGGCCCCTTCGAGGCTCGTGTCCTTGTGCCAGACCAGGTGAGCGTCCTGGCGCAGCACGACCTTCGCGGCGTGATACGCGTCGTGATCGCAGTTCGAACCGGGAAAGACGACGACGGCAAACTTCATATCAGCTTCCAGCTTCCAGCGTCCAGCGTCCAGCTTCCGGCGTCCAGCTTCCAGCTTCCAGCGTCCGGCTTCCAGCTTCCAGCTTCCAGCTTCCAGCGTCCGGCTTCCAGCTTCCAGCGTCCAGCTTCCAGCTTCCGGCTTCGCCACGGCGACTGTGTCACGTTGCCTCCAACCAGATCGGTCGCCGGTTGCAACAGGATTGCTGCGACTTACTCGTCGATCTCGATGCGGTAACTCTCGATGACAGGGTTCGCGAGCACCTTGTCGGCCACCTCGGATGCGAGCTGGCGGGCCTGCTCGCTCGACGCGGCGGCGAGCTCGAGCTCGAAGTACTTGCCCTGCCGCACGTCGCCGA
>JANOJK010000298.1:0-3930 GCA_031408165.1 Acidobacteriota bacterium
GGCCAGGGCGTGGTCGATGTGGACGTCGCGGTGACCCGGCGCGTTCACGCGTTCGGCCGGTATCAACTGGTCATGGCGTTCGAGGATCCGGCGTTCGGTCACGGGAGCGTGGCGGGCGGTGTCCGGCTCGTTCTGTGGTGAAGACCTGTGGTGAAGACGCGGCGGGCAGTTATGCTACGCTGATTGCGTCAGGTTGGATGACCGCCCGCCTCATGTTCCGAGCTCCGAGCTTTTCTCCAGCAACAGCACAGCAACATACGACTGGACGCTGACGGTCCGGTCCACGGTCCCGTTTCGCGGGACAGGAGAAGCAGTAGATGGCTCGGAAACTTTACGTCGGCAATCTTCCCTTCACGGCGGGCGAGGCGGAGCTCCAGGAGCTCTTCGCAACCGCCGGCACCGTCGATTCGGTGAAGGTGATGCGCGACATGGCCACCGGACGCGCGCGCGGGTTCGCGTTTGTCGAGATGGCCACGGACAACGACGCCCAGTCGGCAATCGACAAGCTCCACAACTACGAATTCGGCGGCCGGAACCTGACCGTGAACGAAGCGCGCCCGCGTCCTGAGCGGTCGGCCGGCGGCGGGTTCGGGGGCGGCGGCGGCGGCCGCGGCGGCGGTGGTTTCGGCGGCGGGGGCGGCGGCGGATACGGGGGGGGCGGCGGGGGCGGCGGCAAGGGCGGACGCCGCGAGCCGCGCTGGTAAGCTGGTCCCCGGTCGCGGGACCCCTGGAACAGCGATTGCGATAGACCTCGACGGGTCGCCGGAAATCACTCCCCGGCGGCCCGTTCGAGGGTAACCGGCGTGCTGAAAGTAGACTTTCATCTCCATACCGCGGACGATCCGGCCGACCGGATCCCCCACAGCGCCACGGCGCTCGTCGATCGGGCCGCCGACCTCGGGTTCGACGCCCTCGCCATTACCCTCCACGATTGCCAGTTCGCCGACCCGCGTCTCACCGCGTACGCCCGCGAGCGCGGCATTCTCCTCCTGCCCGGCATCGAGCGGACGATTGCCGGCCGCCACGTACTGCTGCTGAACTTCGACCGTGCGGCGGCCGAGTCGGTCCGGACCTTTGAGGACGTGAAGACCCTGAAGCGCAAGGGCCCGGGGATCGTCATTGCGCCGCATCCCTGGTTCCCCGCCTCGAGTTGTCTGCGGTCCGCGCTCGACGCGCACGCCGACCTCTTCGACGCCGTCGAGTGGAGCTACTTCTGGACCCGCGGCGCCAACTTCAACGCGCGGGCCGCGCGCTGGGCGCGCGCGCAGGGGAAGGCCATCGTCGGCAACTCGGACCTGCACGATCTGCGTCAGCTCGGTCGGACGTACTCCTCGATCGATGCGCCCGCCGACGCGTCCGCGATCTGCGACGCGATCCGCGCGGGGCGGGTGGACCTGCACACCACCCCGGTCCCGCTCGTCGAACTGGGGGACGTCCTCGCCCGCATGACGCTGCGCGGCCGCAAGCCGGCCCCGGTGGCCACGGCCGACGTCGTCCTCGGGTAACGCTTCCAACCATTCCGGGCGGGAATGCCGTCTAAGCCTCCATGCAGGACCTGCGGTATGCCCTTCGTACGCTGCGCAAGCAGCCCGTATTCACGCTCGTCGCCGTCCTGACCCTCACCCTGGGCATCGGCGCGAATACGGCCATCTTCAGCCTGCTCTACCAGACGCTCCTCCGGCCGCTGCCCTATCCGAACGCCGAGCGTCTCGTCTTCGTGTGGAACAGCTACAAGGGCATCAACCTCGATCAGGCCAGCGTCTCGATCCCCGATTACTTCGACCGCAAGACGCAGGCGCCGGCCGTGGAAGACGCGACGCTGTTCACGGGGCGCTCGGCCAACCTGAACGAGGGCGGCAACCCCGAGCAGTTGCGATCGCTCGCCGTCACGCCGTCCTTCTTCTCGACGCTCCAGCGCCAGCCCTTCCTCGGGCGGGGGTTCACGGAGGACGAAGCCAAGCCGGACGCGGACAGGTTCGCGATCCTCACCCACGGACTGTGGACCTCGCACTACGCGGCCGACCGCACGATTGTCGGGCGCGACATCCGCGTCAACGGCGTCGCCCACCGCGTGGTCGGCGTCCTGCCCGCGGATTTCCAGCTGCCCGGCCGCGACATCGCGCTGCTGGTGCCGTTCGCCTTCACGCCCGCGCAGATGTCGGACAGCGCGCGCGGGAACGAGTTCAGCCAGATGATCGCGCGGCTTCGTCCGGGCGCGTCGATCGAGCAGTTCAACGAGCAGATGAAGGTGATCACCGAACACGTGACCGAGCGGCTGCCGGCGCGCGCCGGCTTCATGAGGTCGAGCCAGTTCGGCGGTTTCGCCAGGGGCATGCGCGACCAGTTCGTCGGCGACGTGCGCCCGCAGATGTACATGCTGCAGATCGGCGTGCTGCTCGTGCTGTTCATCGCGTGCGCGAACGTCGCGAACCTGATCCTGATGCGCGCTACGGGGCGCAACCGCGAGCTGGCCATCAGGACCACCCTCGGCGCGGGGCAATGGCGGATCGTACGCCAGATGCTGACCGAAGGCATCGTCATCTCCTTCCTGGGGGCCGCCGGCGGCATCGCCGTCGGGCTCATCGGCCTGCAGGCGCTCATCGCAATGGCGGGCCCGCAGATTCCGGGCACGCCGCAGGTTACGCTCAATCCGATCGTGCTCGCGTTCACTTTCGGGCTCGCGATCCTGACCGGGCTCGTCTTCGGGATTATTCCGGCGCTGGCGGTGACGCGCGGCAGCGCGGCATCGTTTCTGAGGGATGACAGCCGCAGCGGCACGGCCGGCAAGGGCACCGGCGCGACCCGCACGTTCCTGGTCGTCGCCGAGACGATGCTGGCTGTCATGCTGCTCATCGGCGCCGGCCTGCTGCTCAAGAGCTTCGCCCGGCTGCAGAGCGTGGACCCGGGATTCACGAGCGACAACGTCCTCACCGCGCAGATCGCGCTGCCGGTCTCGCGCTACCCTGACGCGCGCGCCTACCGCGCCTTCTGGTCGCGGCTGCTCGAGCAGGCGCGCGCAATCCCGGGTGTCACGGCCGCGGCGTCGACGACCAACGTCCCGTTCAACGGCAACGTGAGCTCCGGGTCCTACTCGATTGTCGGCCGCGCGCAGGGGCCGGGCGAGGCGGCGCCGCACGGACGGCAGGAAGTCGTCGGAGGGGACTACTTCAAGGCGATGCACATCCCGGTCGTCCAGGGACGTGCATTCAGCGACAGTGACACGCCCGAACTGCCCCCCGTCTGCATCGTGGACGAGTACCTGGCGAAGAAGTACTTCCCGACCGGCAACGTCCTCGGCCAGCAGATTCAGCGCGGCGGCCCCACCACGCCGAAGTTCACGATCGTGGGGGTCGTCGGCACCATCAACAGCATCGATCTCGGGATGCCGGTGACGAAGGAGCGCCTCTATTACCCGCTGACACAGCAGGCGCAGGCGCGCGGCGGGGGCATGGCGCTCGTGCTCAAGACCGGGCTGGATCCGCAAACCCTCGCCAGCCAGGTGCGCGCCGCGGTCCGCGCCATCGATCCCGAACAGCCCGTCGCCGATGTGCGGACGATGGAGGAGTGGGTCTCGCAGTCGCTGCAGACCCGGCGGACGAACATGACGCTGCTGACGATCTTCGGCTCGGTGGCGCTCGTGCTGTCGGCCATCGGCATCTACGGCGTGCTGGCGTTCGGCGTGGCACAGCGGGTCCGCGAGTTCGGCATCCGGCAGGCGCTGGGGGCCGACCGGTCGTCCATCCTGTCGCTGGTCCTGAAACAGGGCCTGCGGACGGCGGGGCTCGGCATGGTCCTCGGACTCGCCGGATCGGTCGCGCTCGGCCGTTACCTGCAGACGCTGCTGTTCGGGGTCACTGCGCACGACCTCGGCGTCTTCGGCGGCGTGACGGTCCTCCTCTTCGGCGTGGCGATGGTCGCGTGCTACGTCCC
>JANOJK010000300.1:0-3563 GCA_031408165.1 Acidobacteriota bacterium
TGTCCAGCATGAGGTCAGTCATCCCGATGACCCCATTCATCGGCGTCCGAATCTCGTGACTCATGTTGGCGAGGAACTCGCTCTTGGCGTGGTTGGCGGCCTCAGCGGCGTCCTTCGCCGTTCGCAGTTCAGCCTCGACCCGCTTGCGCTCGGTGATGTCGCGTGTGGACCCGGCCACGAACTCGACGGTGCCATCAGGCCCGAACGCCGGCGAGAATATGTACTCGTAATACCCGTCCACGCCGGCTGGACTCGTATAGAGTGTCTCGCCGGTCAGGCTCGTCTTCGTCTCGAACACGTCCTGTATCTGCCGCTGCAGTTGCTCGGCCAGATCAGCCGGGTATCCCAGATCGAAGAAATTCTTGCCCACCGCCTCCTCGAGCGTGATCCCCCACAGCTTGAGGAGCGGCTGATTGACAAACAAGAAACGACCGTCGCGATCGTAGGTGTACGTGAAGTCGCTGATCGTCGAGAGCGTGGTCATCAGGATGCGCTCCCGCCGCGCCGTCCGCTCGGATAACTCTGCCAACGCCTCCGCCGCCAGTTTCCGTTCGGTGATGTCTTTCACCATCGCGAGCGTCCCGTTGTAGCGGCCGTCAGGGTCGAACACCGGTGTCGCGTCCAGGAGCGCCCAGACACTCGTGCCATCCGCCCGGACGTACCGGACCTCGACCTGCTGCGCGCTTGGTCGCTCGATGTGTGACGCCAGCCCGGCTCGCCCGGCCTCGTCAAGGAACTCGAACGGTGAACGGCCGACGCCCATGTCCGACTCGCAACCCAGCATCTCGGCCATCCGGCGATTCATGAAGAGGGTCTTATGGCCGGCGTCGATCAGCCACACGCCGTCGTTCGTCGTTTCGACGATGAAGCGATAACGCGCCTCGCTCTCCTGCAGCGCCTCGAGCGCGTGCCTGAGCAGCACCGGGGCGCCGTCCTTCGGATCGACAACGGCATCGATCTGACCGGCGAGCAGCGCCGCGATCGTTGCTCGAGCGTCGGACAGTTGCTGGATGAGGTCCGCTGTGCGCCGTTCTTCGCTCGCGTTCATCTGCTTGACAGAGCCAGGAGCACCTGGTTGGTGTCGCTGAGGCTGCCAATCACGCGTTGCACCGGCAGCGGCAACAATTTCAGGAGCGTCGGGGTCACGATGACGCCGTCTGCCAGCGCTCGTGCGGGGTGCTCCAGCAGATCGACGATTTCGAGTTCATGCCCCGACGCGAAGTGCTCGTCGCAGATCGCCCGGATGTTGGCGACGGCACTCACTGAGTTCGGCGCATGGCCCGCAACGTAGAGACGCAACCGCAGTCCCGGTGCTTTCGTGTGAGCTTTTGTCACGGTTACAACGCTCCGCGCCCGCCGTGGATGGGGCCTCGGCCCTTGGCCCGCGTGCCCGCCCTGATGCGCACGTCCTCGTCGGCGTGCCTCATCTTACGCAGCACCGCCCGGTCCGTCTTCACGAGGTTGGATGCTGACCCGGTGGCGTCGGCGAGGAGCGCGATCTCGGCGCTGCGGGCTTCCATCTCCGTTTGCACGACCTGCAGGCGCGCCGCCGCTTCGGCCTGCGAGAGGTGCAACTGAAGGCGCTTGAGCTCCGCGGCGACCTTGGTGCGCCTGGTTCCCGCCAGCTCTTCCTGTTCCCATTCCCAGCGGGCCACGCCCATGAGCACCTTGCCCTGCGCGACAAAGACGTCGGTCAAGCTCACGCCCTCGTCGGAGAGCCTCAGTTCCCGCACCTGATTCGAGTGCCCGGTGCCGCGCGACTTGACGATCGTCAAAGCGCGGTTCCGCTCGCCATCCTGGACGACGTAGGAGAGGTGGATCCAGGTATCGGCGATGGTCGAGATGCCAGTGGCCGTCGCCTCGTCGGTGCTGAGTCCGTCCATCAAGGACGTGTTCACGACGGTGATGCCCGCGCCCTTGAGAAAGTCGAGGAACTGCTGGGCCGCATCGGCCGAGGCGAGGTGCGAGAGCTTGGTCGAGAGCGCCGAGAGCGGGTCGACAATCAGGCAGCGTGGACGGTGCTCGCGGACCTTCGCCCGCAGCGCGCCGAATTGATCTTCGACGTTGGGACCCTTCGTGCGGGTGGAATACATCTTGAGCAGGCCGGACTTCAAATGGGGGGCGAGTTGAATGTCCACCGATTGGAGATTGCGCACGATTTGCGACGCGCCCTCATCGAAGCTCACATATAACGTCCGCTCGCCGCGCTTGCACGCGGCGGCCGCGAACAGTCCGGACAGCGTCGATTTGGCGGTGCCGGGCGCACCCGAGATCAGGACGTTGCTGCCGCGGTAATAGCCGCCATTCAGCATGTGGTCGAGGCGAGGCAGCCCGGACGAGATTCGTTCGTTGGTGACTTCGTAGGACAACTCGCTCGGACCCCGATTGGTGAGCTGCATGCCTTCGGCGGTCAGCGAGATCGGAAACTCGTCACCCGCAAAGCCCGAGCCGCGGTACTTCATGACGCGAAGATGGCGGAAAGCCGACCCGTCGACCACCTGATGGTGGAGCACAACCACGCAATCGACCATGAACTGCAGAAAACTGTAGCGATGGTCGGCTTCGTGACCGACTTTTTGCGTGATGATGCCCGTCAACCCCGTCTCCGCCAGCCAGTCGCGGACGCGATAGATCTCTCGACGCTCCGCCGCCGGATCGTCCAGCAGACCCAGCAGCACGTCGATCCCGTCGAAGACGATGTGCGTCGCGTGGATCTCGGTGGACTTCGCGTGAAGGAGATTGAGCATACCGATCAGATCGAATTCCCCCGACTTCACCACCTCCGGAGAGAGTTGCGCGTCCAGGAAGAACAGTTTCTTCTTGACCAGCGCTGGAAGGTCCCATCCGAACGCAGCGGCATTGGCCACGATTTGGCCGGTGCTCTCCTCGAAGGCAACGAAAATGCCCGCCGCCTTCGTGCGACGAGCGCCGTTCACCAGCGTCTGGAGGGCAAAGACGGTCTTTCCGCAACCCGGTCCGCCCATCACCAGGGTGGTTCGTCCACGAGGCAGTCCCCCCTCGGTAATCTCATCGAACCCCTGGATCCCGGTGAGCACCTTGCCGATTCTCGCGTGGGGAGACTTGATCTTCATTGCATGTCCCTTTCAACCGCTACAGTCGAAGCAGACGCGAGGATCGGGCGGAGCCGCGAGGGAAGACGTGGGACGGTTGAACCTCCACCCATCACACCCATTGTCAGGCTGATGTCCGTCAGAGTTTCAAAGGGGATGGCCAGCGATCCCCAATAGGCACCGGGCCAAGGTTTTCACTGGCTTCTATGGTGCCGTACCGACAGCCCCTGGCACTGTACTCTTTAGGACAGGTACAAACCGCGAGACCGTCCCCGCGTCACGGTTGCTCGAGGGTTTTACCGGCCAATATGTCGGGGTGGGGGTGTTTGCGGCTCAGCTTGCATGTCGCTTCGAGAGGGCGCTCGGTTGCGCGAATCCGTCGCTGAAGGCCTCCGCGGCATCGAACCCGGCCAGCGAGAATCGCCCGCCGTCCTGCCGGACCATAGTGATCGCGGTCGTATCACCGCCGATCCACGGAGTGCCGTTGGCCGC
>JANOJK010000344.1:0-1977 GCA_031408165.1 Acidobacteriota bacterium
GTCATCCTGAAGGCCGACAACAATTCCAAGATCTTCCCGAGCTTCTACTATCCGTACGCGATGCCCGGTAGTACCGGCGGGAACGACTATCGCAACAACATCGCCACCTGCAACACGACCGTGATGAAGTTCGGGCAGACCTACGACTCCGAGCCTGGCAACATGGTCGGCCCGACCAGGCAGGGCATGGAGGACCTCATCGCCCTCGATCCCAACGCCTACTGGGACGACGCCACCGATCGCGTTGTGAGCTCGAAGCACCCGAGCCCGCGCGTCGTCGCGATCCCGCTGTTCGATCCCTTCTACTACGCGGATGGCAAGCAGAACGGCCGTAACGCCTCGCTGAAGTTCGTCAACTATCTCGGGTTCTTCCTCGAGGAAATGCGCGGCGGCGAGGTGGTGGGGCGCATCACGCCGATAGGCGGGCTCCGCAAGGGTAACGGGAGTCCGGCGCCGGCGGCGGCGTTTCCCAAATCGATCCGTCTCGTTCAGTAAAGGTCCCATGGCTCAACTCACGGCCCAGGTCGTCAGCTACGACGACGAATTCAAGCGCCAGGTGGCGCGCCTCGTGCGCGCGTGCGGCGTCCCGGTCGGCGTGGTCGAGGGGCGCTCCGCGGAAGGCACCGGCCCTGATCTCGTCGTCGTGGACATCCGCTCCGACGCCTCGTCGGGGATGGCGGCGATCGAGCGGCTGCGCGCGAGCAGCGCCAGCCTCGCGATCTTCGCCATCGCCGCCGCCGCGGAGCCCGAGCTGATCCTGCAGGCGATGCGCGCGGGCGCCAACGAGTTCTTTCCCTGGAATGCGGCAGAAGGATCGCAGGCGGCGCGCGCGACCGAGGAATCGTTCCACGGCGCCGTGCGGCGGACCGCGGCGCGGCGCGAAGCGGCGTCCGCGGGCGCCAAGCCGCCCTGCGTCACCCACGCGTTCCTTGGAGCGAAAGGCGGCGCCGGCACGACGACCGTCGCAGTGAACTGCGGCGTCGAGCTGGCCCGTCTCACCAAACGGCCCACCGTGGTGGTGGACCTCAAAAACTGTCTCGGCGAGGTCGCGCTCTTTCTCGGGGTGCGCCCGCGGTTCACCGTGCTCGACGCCATCGAGAATCTGCACCGTCTCGACAAGAACTTCCTGACGGAGCTCGTCGCCAAGCACAAGTCCGGCCTGGACATCCTGGCCGGTTCCGAGCAGTTCGATCGACCCAACGCGCAGGATGCCGGCGCCGTCGAGGAGCTGCTGCGCGTCCTCGCCAGGACCTACGACTACGTGATCATCGACGCCGGCAACGTGATCAACTCCTGCGTCGCGGCCGCGCTCTACGCCGCGGACACGATCTTCCTGGTCACCAACCCGGACGTGCCGTCGATCCGCAACGCGCAGCGGCTGGTCGATCGCGTCCGGCAGCTCGGCGCCGGCAGCGAGCGCGTCAAGGTGCTGCTCAACCGCGTCTCCGATCAGCACCTGATCGGGCCCAAGCAGATCGAGACGGCCCTCGGCTACGGTATCTACCACACCTTCGTCAACGACTACCGGACGGTGTCGACCGCGCTCAATTCCGGCGTGCCGCTGGCGGTGACCAGCAACACCGAGATCGCGGCGCAGTTCGAGAGCTTCTCCCGACACCTCATCGGCATGGTGGACGAGGCCAGGCCCGAGCCGGAACGCAAGCGCGTGTTCCTGGGCATGTTCTAGGCAGCAGATTAAAGGATACAGGGACCGAGGGACACATCGATGAGCGCCAGCGCCACCGTCACACCTATCGCTCCGCGGCCGGGGTACCTCGACCTGAAGGCCAGCGTTCACCGCAAGCTGCTGAACCGCCTGAACCTCGAGGCGCTGGCCTCGGCGGATCGCTCGCGCGCGGAGTCGGAGATCCGGACGCTGCTGTTCGAGCTCATCGCCGAGGAGGGCACCCCGCTCAGCATGAGCGAGCGCGAGGGCTTCTTCGCCGACGTCATCGACGAGGTCTTCGGCCTCGGTCC
>JANOJK010000348.1:0-4126 GCA_031408165.1 Acidobacteriota bacterium
TCCCGATGGTCTTCACGACGACCCCGCCCCACCCCGCCTCGAAGGCCCGCATGATGTTGGAATCCGACTCGGTCGGCGGCGCCGACGCGAGCAAAAACGGGTTCTCGAAATCGATGCCGGTAAAGCGCGTCGAAAGCGTGGATTTCATGGCTGTCCCCCGGATGGCGCATGATAACGCGTTTCCTCCCCCCGGCCACGCCCCGGCGCGCCTGACATTTCCGCGAGCGGAGGCGGGCAGCCGCACCTGTGGTACCGTTCGCGCATGCCCAGAACGGTTCGCGCGGGATTGATCCAGGTCAAGGCCGACGTCTCGCTCGAAGGGTCCACCGACGACATCAAGAAGCGGATGATCGACAAGCACATGCCACTGGTCGAGGACGCCGGCACCAGGGGGGTCCAGGTCCTCTGCCTGCAGGAGCTGTTCTACGGCCCGTATTTCTGCGCCGAGCAGAAGACCCGCTGGTACGACCTGACCGAACCGATCCCGGACGGCCCGACCACGCGGATGTTCCGCGACATCGCGAAGCGTCTCGGCATGGTCATCGTCCTGCCGATCTACGAAGAGGAGATCAGCGGCGTCTACTACAACACGGCCGCGGTCATCGACGCCGACGGCAAGTACCTGGGAAAGTACCGCAAGCATCACATCCCGCAGGTCGCGCCCGGCTTCTGGGAGAAGTATTACTTCCGCCCGGGGAACACGGGCTACCCCGTATTCCAGACCGCGGTCGGCAAGATCGGCGTCTACATCTGTTACGACCGCCATTTTCCGGAGGGTGCGCGCATTCTCGGCCTGAACGGCGCCGAGATCGTGTTCAACCCGTCGGCGACCGTCGCCGGGCTGTCGGAGCACCTCTGGAAGCTCGAGCAGCCCGCGCACGCGGTCGCGAACGGCTACTTCGTCGGGGCGATCAACCGCGTCGGCATCGAGCCCCCCTGGAACATCGGCGAGTTCTACGGCCAGAGCTACTTCTGCGATCCGCGCGGACGCTTCGTCGCGGAAGCCAGCCGCGACAAGGACGAGCTCGTCGTCGCCGACCTCGATCTCGATCTGATCAAGGAAGTCCGCAACACCTGGCAGTTCTACCGGGACCGCCGGCCCGAGACCTATGGCTCCATCACGGCGCTGTAATTCCTGCAGTGCCTTTGTGCCTTTGTGAAAGACCGTCGGCCCGTGCTTTTATCTTAGTTCTCCTGTCTCTCCTGTTCCTGGTTTTTGGCTTATGTCACTGCTGATCACGAACGGTCGAATCATCACGGCGTGCGACGACTACGTGGCGGACGTGTACTGCGAGAACGGCACGATCGCAGCGATCGGCACGGACCTGCCGTCGCATCGTTTCCAGGCCGAGCGGACGATTGACGCGTCGGGGCAGTACGTGATCCCCGGCGGTATCGACGTCCACACGCACATGGACATGCCGTTTGGCGGGACGACCTCGACGGACGATTTCGAGACCGGCACCATCGCCGCCGCCTTCGGCGGGACGACGTGCCTCGTCGACTTCGCGATCCAGTACCGGGGCAGCACCATGCGGCACGCACTCGACGCGTGGATGGCGAAAGCCTCGGGGAAGGCGGTGACCGACTACTCCTTCCACATGATCGTGACCGAGCTGGCGGACGCGGACCTCGGCGACATGGACACGATGATCCGCGACGAAGGCATCACCAGCTTCAAGCTGTTCATGGCCTATCCGGGCGTGTTCATGGTGGACGACGCCACGATCTTCCGCGCGCTGCGGCGCACGGGAGAGAACGGCGGGCTCATCTGCATGCACGCCGAGAACGGCGGCGTCATCGACCTGCTCGTCCAGGAGGCGCTGCGCAAGGGGCACACGGCGCCCAAGTACCACGCCCTGACGCGCCCGACGCGGGCCGAGGGAGAGGCGACGGGACGCGCCGTGGCGCTGGCGGAGATGGCGGGCGTGCCGATCTACATCGTCCACCTCTCCTGCGCGGATGCGCTGCAGAAGATCCGCGAGGCGCGCGACCTGGGCCTGCCCGCCTACGCCGAGACGTGCCCGCAGTATCTCTTCCTGTCGTACGACAACTACGAGGAGCCGGGGTTCAACGGCGCGAAGTACGTCATGTCGCCGCCGCTGCGCGAGAAGTGGCATCAGGACGTGCTCTGGAAGGGGCTGCAGAAAAACGACCTGCAGGTCATCTCGACGGATCACTGCCCGTTCTGCATGAAGGAGCAGAAGGAGCTCGGGAAGGACGACTTCAGCAGGATTCCCAACGGCGCGCCTGGTGTGGAGACGCGGCTGACGCTCGTCCACAACGGCGGGGTCCGGCAAGGCCGGATCAGCCTGAACCGCTTCGTGGAGCTCTGCTCGACGACCCCCGCCAGGATGTTCGGCCTGTTTCCCCGCAAGGGCACCATCGCGGTCGGCAGCGACGCCGACATCGTCGTCTTCGATCCGAAGCGGAAGCAGACGCTGGGCGTGAAGACGCTCCACATGCGCGTCGACTACAACCCGTACGAAGGCACGGTCGTCGAGGGCTCTCCGAGCGTCGTCGTCTCGCAGGGCAAGGTGATCGTCGAGGGCGACGCGTTCGTCGGGCACAAAGGCGCTGGCCGGTTCATCAAACGCGGCCCCAGCCAGGCTCCCGCCGGCCTGTAACGGCCCGGAGCGCAGACCTTAGGTCTGCTCGGACGGATCCTGAGGGCGCCTGGCGAGGACGAGGTAGACGACGGCGGAGACGCCGAACCCGACGAACCACGCGTAGTCGTAAACGGGCCGAAGTGCGGGCACGATCAGACCGGCCCACGCGGCCGCGCACCCCGCCAGCGTCGCGACGACGCCCGGGATATGCCATCCGGCGGTGTACCGATATGCGCCGGCCGGCAGGTAGAGATCCTCGAGCCTGAGGGCCGTCTTCCGCAGGATCCAGTAATCGGCAATCAGCACGCCGGCGATGGACCCCAGCCCGCCGGAGTAGCCGAGCAGCCAGGTGAAGATGTAGCCCGACGGATCGGCGAGCAGGCGCCACGGCTGGATCAGAATGCCGACGATGCCGGTGATGAGGCCGCCGGTCTTGAAGCTGATCGCGCGCGGGAACGCGTTGGCGAAGTCGTTGGCCGGGGACACCACGTTGGCCGCGATGTTGACCGCGAGCGTCGCGACGACCGCCGTGAACATCGAGATCGCGATGACGAACGGATCCCTGAACCTGCCGATCAGCCTGATGGGATCCCAGATCAGCTCGCCGTAGATGATCGCCGTCGCGCTGGTGATCATCACCCCCATGGCTGCGAACACGAACATCGTCGTCGGCAGCGCGACGGCCTGGCCGATGATCTGCTCGCGCTGGCTGCGGCCGAACCGCGTGAAGTCGGGCATGTTGAGGGAGAGCGTCGCCCAGAAGCCGACCATCGCGGTCAGCGAAGGGACGAACACTTTGAAGAAATCGCCGGCGGTGGTGAACTTCCCTGGATCCGCGAGCAGCGGACCGAGCCCGTTCGCGCGCCAGATCGCCCATCCGAGCAGCCCGGCGGTCATCACGAGCACGAACGGGGCGGCCCAGTTCTCGACGTGCCGGAGCAGGTCCATGCCGCGGTAGATGATGAAGATGTTGAGGCCCCAGAACAGCAGGAACGAGATCCACTCCGTCGTCGTGTGCCCGCCGAAGCCGGCGCCGAGCAGCGTCGCCCAGCCGGGAATGACGCTCGCGAAGAAGGTGTCGAGCGCCTCACCGCCGATCCAGGCCTGGATACCGAACCATCCGCACGCGACGAGCGCGCGCATGAGGGCGGGGAGGTTCGACCCGATCGTCCCGTACGCCGCGCGGGCGAAGACTGGAAAAGGGATGCCGTACTTCGTGCCGGGGTGCGAGTTCAGGAGAATCGGGATCAGCACGATGGTGTTCCCGAGGCCGACCGTGAGGAGCGCCTGCCACCAGTTCATGCCGGAGGCGATGAGCCCGGAGGCGAGCATGTACGTGGGGATGCAGTGCGCCATGGAGATCCAGAGCGCCGCGAAGTTGTAGGTTGTCCAGTTCCGCCGCGCAATAGCCACCGGCGCGAGGTCGTGGTTGTAGAGCGGACTCGCCTCGATGCGCGTGCGATCGCGCAGCTCGACGCGCCCGTCAGGCAGTTCGGTTTGCGTCGTCGTGCTGGACA
>JANOJK010000392.1:0-5074 GCA_031408165.1 Acidobacteriota bacterium
GCAACGGCTGGGGGACGCGCGCCTCAGCGCCATCAAGCGCTCGCTCGCGCACGGACTGCGCTTCGAGCCCGGCACCCCTGATTACCGCCTGTCGAGCGTGGTGGACGGGAACGGCAACGGGCTGCGCCTCTCCGATCTCGAGCGGGGTCTGGATCGCACACTGACGCTACCCGAGCTGCTCGGTTCGCACTTCCAGGACGTCGCGTTCGGCATCCTGGACGGGGTGCCCGACGCGGATGGGCGGCCGGCAAACGGCGGCGACGGCGTGCGCGTCGGTACGTCGAACCTGCTTGCCATGAACCCCGACGGTACCTCGACATCAGGCACGCTGTATGTGCGTGGCCGCCATCGCGCCCAGTACGCCGTGCGCGTGCTCGGCGTCACGGGACGCGTGCGCGTCCTCAAGTTCGATCACGTCCGGCACCGCTGGATGAATCAATGAGCCGCGACGAGGATTGCGATCGCGATAGACGCCGGGAGTCGAGGACGCGCGGGGCGGGGATGCGCGCCCGCATGCGTCCGGGGTACCAATTGAGCGTCATCGACCTGAGCGTCAACGGAGCTCTCGTGGAGGCGGCGCGTCCGCTCCGTCCAGGGTCGCACGTGGACGTTCAGCTCGAAACGGATGCACGCGGGGCCGTCGTCTCTGCGCGAGTCACGCGGTGCGTCGTGTCGGCGATCCATGCGGAGCGCGGAATCACGTATCGAGCTGCGTTGTCATTCATCGATACCTGCGATTGGGTCCGGGAAGCGCGGACCCCGGAAGGGTATCCGGTTCTCGACCAGGTATCGAGCGCGCCGGCGCGGGAGGCTGGCGACGGGCACGCCTTACCCGCGCCGGGAGTTGAGCGCCAGACCTTGTCAGCGAAGAGTCGCAAATGATTCGTGTTTTTTCGCACTGCGATCTGGCATCACCTTTGGAGTGGACACCAGCCTCGTCCCAGAACGGAGGCGTGATGCCGCGTGGATGGTGTCGATCGTCGGAGCGGCGTCGTGGCCTGGTCACACTTCTGTCGACCGTGGCCTCTGCGCTTCCGGGGTGCCGCGAGGCGCGGTTCGTGCGGCAAAAGTTCGAGGCGCAGCTGTGCGAGCTGATGAACGCGCGGGAGGTGGTGCTGCGCGACGGTCCCGCGATGCCGCGCCCGCCGGACTGCGGCGTTTCCGTCGATGTCGTCGCGGGAGACATCACGCTCGGCGCCATCGATGCCACGTTCGACGAAGGCACGCGCCACTTCGACGAGTGGGATCATCAGTTGCTCGAATCGGCGCGTGAGCTCGCGGCGCTGGTGATGATCGTCGACCGCGCGCAGCGGTCGGGTCTGCTGGGCGCGGCGGGATTGGCGCCCCGGGACCGCGCCGCGCCCATCGTGGGCTCGAGCGCGGCGATCCGCTCCGTCCGGGCGCGAATGGAACGGGTTGCGGCGACGGCGTTCACCGTGTTGATCGAGGGGGAGAGCGGCGTCGGCAAGGAGCTCGTGGCGCGGCAGATTCACGACATCTCCCGGCGGCGCGAGGGGCCGTTCGTGGCGGTCAACTGCGCGGCGATTGTGGAGACGCTGCTCGAGGCGGAGCTGTTCGGCATCGAGGAGCGCACCGCCACCGGGGTGCGCGGCCGGATGGGCAAGTTCGAGCATGCGCAAGGGGGGACGCTGTTCCTCGACGAAGTGGGCGACTTGTCGCTCGCCGCGCAGGCCAAGCTTCTGCGCGCGATCCAGGAGATGTCGGTCGAGCGCGTGGGGGGCATTGGAGGGCGGCGCGTCGATACACGGATCATCGCGGCGACGAACCAGACCCTGTCCGAGCTGGTCGCGCGGGGAAAGTTCCGCCTCGATCTGTTCTACCGCCTGCACGGCGTCGAGATTATCGTGCCGCCGCTGCGGGAGCGGGTCGAAGACATCCTGGACCTCGCGGAACACTTCCTCGAGCGCCACCGCGAGTTCCGGCGGCTGCGCCTGTCGCAGGCGGCGTCCGACGCGCTGGTCGCGTATCGCTGGCCTGGCAACGTGCGCGAGCTCGAACGCGTGATCGAACGAGCCGTCGCGCTCGCGGACTCCGATCAACTGCTGCTCGACGACCTTCCCCCGGCGTTGCTCGACGGCTACACCCGGGTGCTGCTGCCCTCGTTCCGGCAGTTTGAATCGATGCGCACGTGGGGCAGCCGGTACGCGCGCATGGTGCTCGAGCGCTGCGACAACAACAAGCGGCAGACGTGTCGCGAGCTGGGAATCTCGTATCACACGCTGAACGCGTACCTCCGGTTCCGGCCGGATCGTGTGGCCGGGTTGCCACCGGCGAACGAGGCGGGTGCAGGCAGGGCGGATAGGCCGCAGGGGTACACGCCGGCGCCTTAGTCTGGTGGAGTGCAATGGTGACGAAGATCCTGTTGACACCTGGTGGTCCTTGCCGGGTCCCTGCTCGGAGGGCAAGCCACGCCCCGGCATCGACATCGTCAGCGTCCCCGCACCCGAGAGTTACAGGGAGGCTGCTGATCTCCTCGACATGAAGGGGGGGACGGGCGGACGGGAGCGGACGGCCGGTTCGCCGTGATGCTGGCCGCAAGCGGGGGAGGGGAGTTGCGCGTCGGGGTCGGGGGGTTCCGGTCAAGCGAATCCCGATCCCCTTCAGCCTTCAGCCTTCAGCGTTCAGCATTCACCGTTCAGCATTCAGAAGAGGGTTCAAACGAGCCGACGATAGTCGGATGGTCGGGAGGAGGGCGCAGCCGGTCAAACTGCGGGTTCCGTACCGCGAACATCGTCGGCTCGGGTGATTTGACGTAATCGGGATCGTTTTGGTTTGCTACAGGCGGGCGCCGGATGAGTTGGCTGCCTCTCCGGCCCCCCGCTTGCCGAAGACGGCCGGCGCATAGTACCGTTCTCGGGTTCGGGTCCCGCCTTTCCACATGACACAGCCAACCGCCGGCGCACTGAAGAAGACACCGCTCCACGCAAGGCATCGCGCCCACGGGGCACGCATGGTCGAGTTCGGCGGCTGGGACATGCCGGTCGAATACCAGGGGCTCGCCGACGAGCACATGGCGGTGCGCACGCGCGGCGGCCTGTTCGACGTATCCCACATGGGGGAGATCGAGATCGCCGGCGCCGACGCGCTCCAGGCCGTCCAGCACATCACCTCCAACGACGCGAGCCGGCTGTCGAACGGCCAGATCCAGTACTCCGCGCTCACGACGCCGAAGGGAACGTTCGTGGACGACGTGCTGACCTACAAGCTGGCGGACGACCACTTCATGCTCGTCGTGAACGCCTCCAACATCGTGAAGGACTTCCACTGGGTCGCCGAGCACGTCAAGGAAGCGGGCGGCGATGCCGCCGCGGTCAACACGAGCTCGCGGTACGCGCTGCTGGCGCTCCAGGGGCCAGTCGCAAGAGACGTGCTGCAGACGCTGACGGGCGTCGATTTGGGCGCCATCAAGTACTACTGGTTCGCGACCGGCGAAGTGGCGGGCGTGCGGGGGACGATCTCGCGGACGGGCTACACGGGGGAGGACGGATTCGAGGTCTTCGTGCCGCCGAATGCCGCCGAGCGCGTGTGGGATGCCGTCCTGCAAGCGGGCAAGAGCGCGGGCGTCGTGCCGGCCGGCCTCGGGGCCCGCGACACCCTGCGCCTCGAAGCGGCGATGCGGCTCTACGGCAACGACATGGACGACACGACCACGGTCGTCGAGGCGGATCTGAACTGGATCGTGGGCTGGAAGAAGGCCGCGTTCATCGGGTCCGACGTCCTGAAGCGCCAGAAGGCGGAGGGCGCGCCGCGCAAGCTGGCCGGCTTCGAGATGATCGATCGGGCCATCGGCCGGCACGGCTACGACGTCTACGTGGACGGACAGAAGGCCGGCGTCGTCACCAGCGGCACGCAGACGCCGTTCCTGAAGAAGGCGATCGGCATGGCGTACTTGCCGCCCGATCGCACGGATCCCGGCACGGAGTTCGAGATCGAGATCCGCGGCCGCCGCGTCAAGGCCGCCGTCGTCGCGATGCCCTTTTATAAGAGACAGAAGTAGCGCAGACCGCGCGCAGGCCGTCAGGCCTGATTCGGACCCCGCCAGGAGATTACATGTATCCGTCAGACCTCAAGTACACGACAGACCACGAGTGGGTGAAGCTCGACGGCGGCACCGCGAAAGTCGGCATCACCGACTACGCGCAGAAGCAGCTTGGCGACGTTGTCTACCTCGAGCTCCCGGAGGTCGGGCGCAGGCTCAAGAAGGGGGAGGTGTTCGGCACCATCGAATCCGTCAAGGCGGTATCGGAGCTGTACAGCCCGGTCGACGGCGAGGTCGCCGAGGTGCACGCGGCGCTCGTGCAGCACCCGGAAGAAGTCAACAAGGACCCGCACGGGTCCTGGATGATCGCCATGAAGGTCACCGGCGGGCAGGACGGCCTGCTCGACGCTGAGGCGTACTCGGAACTCACGAAGTGACCACTCGCACGCCCCTCCAGCCTCGATCCGCGATCCTCGGATCGTTCCAGCACCGGCACATCGGTCCCGACGCCGCCGCACAGGACGAGATGCTGCGCGTCATCGGCGTGCCGGCCCTCGACGCGCTCATCGAGCAGACCATCCCCTCCGGCATCCGCTTCTCGAAGGGGCTGAGCCTCCCGCCTGCCGAAACGGAAGCCGCCTACCTGCGGCGGCTGCGCGGCGTCGCGGCGAAGAACACGGTCGCCCGCTCGTACATCGGCATGGGGTACTACGACACCCACACGCCCGCCGTGATCCAGCGCAACGTGTTCGAGAACCCCGGGTGGTACACGCCGTACACGCCGTACCAGGCCGAGATCGCCCAGGGCCGCCTCGAGTCGCTGCTGAACTTCCAGACCATGGTGGGCGATCTCACCGGGATGGAGATCGCGTCCGCATCGCTGCTGGACGAGGGCACCGCCGCCGCCGAGGCGATGACGATGTTCCATCGGCTGAACACGAAGAAGGCGCCGGCCGGCCAGGAGAGTGTGTTCCTCGTGTCGTCACGGACGTTCCCGCAGACGATCGACGTCCTGAGGGGACGCGCGGAGCCGCTTGGCATCCGGCTGAAGTTCGGGGAGCCGGACGCGCTGCC
>JANOJK010001133.1:0-5744 GCA_031408165.1 Acidobacteriota bacterium
ATCGGCATGACCGTGCGGATGACCGGCGACGGCTTTGTCGTCGGCCAGGACCCTTCGGCTGGCGCGGCGCTCGTGCGCGGCGACGCGTGCGCGCTCACGCTGGGCCGGCACGCGGCGGCCGCCGTGTCGGGAGGCTCGCAGTGACGCTGCGCGAGGTGCTGCGGGGTGTCTCATTCCGCCTCGAGACGGAAGCTACCGGCACTCGGGCGGGAGCCACCGCTACCCATGACGAGTTCGGTGGCGTCCGCCTACAGGCGGAAGTGGCCGACACCGACGTCAGCTCGATCGCCTACGACTCCCGCCAGGTGACGGCCGGCGCGGTCTTCGTGGCGCTCCGCGGCGTCAACGCGGACGGCGCGCGGTTCGCACCGCAGGCGATCGCCAACGGCGCGATTGCCGTCGTCGCGGAAACAGCCGCGTCCCCCGGGGTGTCGGTGCCCTGGTTCCAGGTGCCGAACGCCCGCGCGGCGCTTGCCGGGCTCGCCGCCGCGTTCCACGGCCATCCGAGCGGCGAGCTTGCGCTCGTCGGGATCACCGGGACCAACGGCAAGACCACGACGTCCTACCTCCTTGCGTCGATGTTCGAGGCAGCGGGCATCAGCTGCGGCCTCGTCGGCACCATCGGCCACCGCGTCGGCGCCCGGGAGGTGGAGGCGGCGCGGACGACGCCGGAAGCGCCCGAACTGCAGCAACTGCTGCGCGACATGCTGAAGGCAGGCTGCGGCGCCTGTGTGATGGAGGTGTCGTCGCACGCCCTGGCGCTCCGCCGCGCGGACAACCTGCGCTTCGCGGCCGGGATCTTCACGAACCTCACGCGCGATCACCTCGACTTCCACGGCAACATGGAATCGTACTTCGCCGCGAAGCGGCGCCTGTTCGAGATCCTCCCCGAGGCCGCGGTGGCGGTGATCAACGTCGACGATCGCCGCGGTGCGGATCTCGTGGGCGCCGCGCGCCGGCCCGTCACCTACGCGATCGACGCCGCGGCCGACGTCCGGCCGGGGCCGCTCTCGTTCTCGCTCGACGGACTGTCGTTCGACGTGGGCACGCCGCGCGGCACCTTCCACGTGCGCTCGCCGCTCGTCGGCCGCCCCAACGCCTACAACATCCTGGCCGCCTCGGCCGCCGCCATGGCCCTCGACGTGCCGTTCTCCGCCATCGAGGCCGGAATCAGCCGCCTCGAGCAGGTCCCCGGACGCTTCCAGGTCGTGTCGGATCCGGCCGACGACGTGCGGGTCATCGTCGACTACGCCCACACCGACGACGCGCTGAGGAACCTGCTCGAGACGGCGCGTCCGCTCGCGGCGGGCCGGCTGGTGACCGTGTTCGGCTGCGGCGGCGATCGCGACCGTAGCAAACGGCCCCTGATGGGGGCGGTCGCGGCGCGCCTCAGCGATCTCGTGATTGTCACCTCCGACAACCCGCGCAGCGAGGATCCCGAAAAGATCATCGACGAGATCCGCCGGGGCATCGTCATGCCCGCGGATCGCATCGCCCCCAAGGGCCAGAAGGGCACCCCGTCGCTCGCCATCGTCGACCGGCGCGAGGCGATCGAGACAGCGGTGCGCGACGCGAAGGGGGGCGACCTGCTGCTCATCGCGGGCAAGGGGCACGAGAAGCAACAGGTGATCGGCGACCGCGCGCTGCCGTTCGACGACGTCGAGATTGCGCGGGCGGCGCTGGGGCGCCGGCGCAGCCGCTCGCGGGTGACGTAAGGCGTGGCGGAGCCGATCACGCTGAGCGCCGCGGAGATTGCGGCCGCGACCGGCGGGCGGGTGGTCTCGGGGCGGCCCGACGCGCGCGTCGCGCGGTGGTCGATCGACACGCGCTCGATGGTGGCCGGGGACCTGTTCGTCGCGGTCCGTGGCGATCGGTTCGACGGGCACGACTTCGTCGCCGCCGCGCTGGCCGCGGGCGCGGCCGGAGCGGTGGTGACGACGGCGCCGGCCTTGCCCGAGGCAGGAACGGCAGGGCCGGCGCCCATCCTGATCGAGGTGGCCGACACCACGAAGGCCCTGCAGGACGCCGCCCGCGAAGTGCGGCGGCGATCGGGCGCGACCGTGGTGGCGATTACGGGGAGCGCGGGAAAGACGACAACGAAGGAGCTCACGGCGGAGTTCCTGTCGGCGAAGTACACGGTGTTTCGGAACAGGGGCAATTTGAACAATCACATCGGCCTGCCGCTCTCGCTGCTGGAGCTCCGAGCCAGGCCCGATGTGGCGGTGGTCGAACTCGGCATGAATCACGCGGGAGAAATCCGTACGCTGGTCGGCATCGCGCAGCCCGAGGTTCGCGTCTGGACGAACGTCGGGGACGCGCATGCGGGGTTCTTTGCGTCCGCCGAGGCGATCGCCGACGCCAAGGCCGAGATTCTCGAGCAGGCGCGCCCTGACGATCTGCTCGTCGCGAACATGGACGACGAGCGGATTGGCGCGCGAGCGGGACGGTTCGCGGGCCGGACCCGCACGTTCGGTCTATCGGCCGGTGCGGATTACCGCGCCAGTGACGTGCGCCATCGGGGCCTCGACGGCATGGCCGCCACGGTGTCGACACCCGGGGGATCCATCGCGATCGAGACGCCGCTGCTCGGCACCGGCAACCTCCTCAACCTGCTGGCGGCCACGGCGGTGGCGGTCGAGATGGGCGTCCCGGCCGGCGCGATTGCCGAACGCGCCGCCACCATGACACCCGCGGCGCGCCGCGGGGAGCTGCTCCGGCTCCCCGGCGGCATCACGCTCGTCGACGACTCGTACAACTCGAGCCCGGCCGCCCTCAAGAGATCGCTCGAGACGGTGGCGCTGTCCACCGGGAGCGCACGGAAGATCGCGGTGCTGGGCGAGATGCTCGAGCTCGGCGTCCATGCGGATCGCCTGCACGAGGAGTGCGGCCGCGCCGCCGCGGCGGCCGGCCTCGACCTCCTGATCGCCGTCGGCGGCGATGCCGCGAAGCGCCTGGCCGGGGCGGCGCGCGCCGCCGGCATGGACGCCGCCGCCGTCTTCCACGTTCCGGCCAGCGCCGACGCGGCCGATCTCGCGCAACAGAAGGTGCGGCCGGGCGACCTGGTGCTGGTCAAGGGTTCGCGCGGCGTCCGGACCGATCTCGTGGTCGAGCGCCTGAAGGTGGAGTTCGCCTGATGCTCTACCACCTGCTCTACGTCCAGCTTCACACCGCGATCCCGGTGTTCAACGTCTTCCGCTACATCACGTTCCGCACCGCGGGCGCGAGCGTCACGGCGCTCGCCCTCAGTCTGATCCTCGGCCCGATCCTGATCCGGCGGCTGCGCGCCTTCCAGATCGGCCAGGTGATCCGCCAGGACGGGCCGCAGACGCATCGCGCCAAGGCCGGCACGCCGACGATGGGCGGGCTGCTGATCCTGTCGTGCGCGATCGTGCCGACGCTGCTCTGGGCGAACCTCACCAACGCGTACATCTGGATCGCCCTGATTGCGACGACGGCATTTGGCGCCGTCGGCTTCGCGGACGACTATCTGAAGATCGTGCGCCGGTCGCATCACGGCCTGTGGCCCCGCTACAAGATGGGCTGGCAGATCGTCATCGGCACCGGCGTCGGCCTGGCGCTGATGGCGCTCGTGCGGTTCGATTTGTACAACACGCACCTGCTGTTCCCGTTCTTCAAGCGGCTGATTCCCGATCTCGGCTGGGCGTACGTGCTGTTCGCCGCGTTTGTCTGCGTGGCGTGGTCCAACGCCGTCAATCTGACGGATGGTCTCGACGGCCTGGCGATCAGTGTCTTCGCCGTCGCGGCCACTGCGCTCACGGCGCTCACCTACGTCAGCGGCCACCGCGTCTTCGCGGAGTACCTCCAGTTGTCGACCGTCTCGCCGCTCATCGGCGAGTTGACGATCTTCGGCGGCGCGCTGGTCGGCGCGAGTCTCGGGTTCCTCTGGTACAACTCGTATCCCGCGGACATCTTCATGGGCGACGTCGGATCGCTCGGGCTGGGCGGCGCGCTGGCGACCGTCGCGCTCCTCATCAAGCAGGAGTTCGTCCTCGTCATCCTCGGCGGCGTCTTCGTCATCGAGGCCGCGTCGGTCGTCATCCAGGTGGGCTCGTTCAAGATGACGGGCAAGCGCGTCTTCCGGATGGCCCCCCTCCACCACCACTTCGAGCTGATCGGCTGGAGCGAGCCGAAGGTCATCGCGCGGTTCGTCATCCTCGCCATCATCTTCGCGCTGTTCAGCCTCACCACTCTGAAGCTCCGATGACCGTAAACCCTTCGTTCTCCGTCTCGGGCAAGCGGGTGGTGGTCGTCGGCGCCGCGAGGAGCGGCGTCGCGGCGGCGGAGCTCCTGGTGCGCCGCGGCGCGGCCGTCACGCTCACCGACACGCGCGAGACGATCGACGAGGACGCGCGGCTGCGCGGCGCCGGCGTGGAGCTGGAGCTGGGCGGACACCGGCCGGAAACGCTGCTCGGCGCGGAGCTGATCGTGCTGAGCCCCGGCGTGCCCCCGGCCGAGCCCGCCATCGCCCGGGCACGCAACGCGGGTGTGCCGGTCATGGGGGAAATGGAGCTCGCGTCGCGCTGGCTGCGCGGTCGCATCGTCGCCATCACCGGCACCAAGGGCAAGTCGACGACGACCACGCTGACGGGACTGATGCTCGAGGCGGGCGGGCACCACGTGCTGGTCGGCGGCAACATCGGCCTCGCGCTGAGCGCGCAGGTGGACGATTCCACCGACGAGACGATCCACGTCGTCGAAGCCAGCAGCTTTCAGCTCGAAGGGACCGGGTCGTTCCACCCGTGGATTGCGGTGCTCCTGAACTTCTCGCCGGACCACCTCGATCGACACGCCGACATCGCCGAGTACGCCGCGGCGAAGGCGCGGATTTTCGCGAACCAGACGGCCGGCGACTGGGCGGTGCTGAACGCGGATGACGAGGCGTCGCAGACGATCGCGCAGGATGCCCGGTCGGCGCGGCTGCTCTTCGCGATCGAGCGCGACCTGACCGAAGGGGTCGTCCTGGCGGGCGACGCGGTGGTGCGGCGATCGCCCGGCGGCGAACAGGTGCTGGTGCCGCTTTCGTCGGTCAAGCTGCTCGGCCGTCACCTGCTCGCGGACGTCGCGGCGGCGGCGGCGGTCGCCTCACTTGCGGGGGTCGACCCGGACGCGATGAGACGGGCCGTCGAAGGATTCACCGGCCTCGAGCACGCGCTCGAACCGGTGACGGAGCTGGACGTCGTGGGGTTCGTCAACGACTCCAAGGCGACGAACATCGAGGCCGCGCTCCGCGCGATCCAGAGCTTCGGCGGGGGGCTCGTCGTGATCATGGGGGGGAAGTTCAAGGGCGGGAACTTCGCGGATCTGCGCGAGGCGCTGCAGACGCGCGCGGCGACGGTCGTGGCGATCGGGGAAGCCGCGCCGCTGATTCACGCCGCCCTGGATCCCGCGGTGACCGTCCACGACGCCGCCGACATGGTGGGCGCGGTGCGGACGGCGTTCGCGGTCGCGTCGCCGGGGACCACCGTGCTGCTGGCGCCGGCGTGCGCCAGTTTCGACATGTTCGTGAACTACGCCGAGCGGGGCCGCGTGTTCAAACGCGAAGTCCGCCGGCTGGCAGAGGAGTGGAGCGACACGCGGGAGCACTGAGGCGAGCCAGGCGGGGTGGCCGCCTTCGCACGAGAGAAACGGTAGTTGCTACGCGGGCCAAGCAGGGTCCCCGCCGATCAAGGAAAGAAGCGCACGAGTGGAGCGAGCGGGCGGGCCTGCCGTTGTTCGTGCTCGGC
>JANOJK010000461.1:0-4447 GCA_031408165.1 Acidobacteriota bacterium
CCTCGTCATCGCTGACGCCGCCACGGTGCGGATCGGCAACGGCACCGTCGGCACCGTGTTCGACTCCGACACGCTGCTCGCGCTGCCGGTGAGCGACCGCGAAGCGCTGGCGTTCGCCGTCCAGGCGCCCGGCATGGCCCCACCCGCTCCCGGCTCGCGTCTCTCGACGCAAGGCAACACCGGCGTCAACGGCGGCGGCGCGCGCGAGGCGGCGAACAATTTCCTGCTGGACGGCGCCGACAACAACGACCAGTTCCTCAATCGCCTGGTCATCAATCCGAGTCTCGACGCGATCAAGGAAGTGGCGCTGCTCCAGAACACCTACGACGCCGAGTACGGCCGGAGCGCGGGGATGCAGGTCGCGATGGTGACCAAGTCCGGCACGCGCACACCGCACGGCTCGGCGTACGAGTTCTTCCGGGACTCGCGGCCCGACGCGCGCAACCCGTTTCAGCCGGCGAATGAGCCGAAGCCGCTGCTCCAGCGACACGAGTTCGGCGGTACGGTCGGGGGGCCGCTCCCGCTCCGGCGGTCGTTCTTCTTCGCGAGCGCGGAAGGGGTGCGGGGGCGCGATGCGGAAACCCGGCTGGCGCACGTCCCGACGAGGTCCGAGCGGGCAGGGGTGTTCGGCACCGCTGCCGCGGTGCGCGACCCGCTCACCGGCGCCGCCTTTCCCGGCGGCGTGATCCCCCCTTCCCGCCTCAGTGCCGCGGGCGTCGCGGCGGCGAGCCTGTATCCGCTGCCGAATCGCGACGACCCGCAGGCCAACTTCGTCTCGTCCCCCGCCGCGGATCGCCGGGCCATGCAGTTCACGGTCAAGACCGATCACACGCCCTGGGCCGGTAGCCCGGTGACCGCGCGCTACAGTTTCAGCCGTGACGATCGGCGCCAGCCATTTCCGGTGCGGAGCCGCAATCTTCCGGGTTTCGGCATCGCGGTGCTCGACCAGGGCCACAATTTTTCGCTCGGGATCGCCCGGTCGCTCTCGGCCCGCGCCGTCAACGAATTCCGCGTGGGCGTCAACGCGCTGCGGCGCGAAAACCTGCCGCAGAGCTCCGGGACCGACGCCTTCAGCTCGCTCGGCATCAGCGGCCCCCGCATCGCGCCTGCGGACCTGGGCTTTCCGACGCTGGTCGTGTCCGGCTACGAGACGCTCGGCGACGATCCGAACCTGCCCGTCGTAAGGCGCACGCGCACCATCCACGTGACCAACGTCCTCGCCTTCGATCGCCGCCGCCACTATTTCAAGGCCGGCGGGGAGTTGCGCCGTTACCGGTCCGACGGCTACAACCACCTGTTCGCCCGCGGCCAGGCGAGCTTCACAGGGGCGTTCACCGGCAGCCCCGTCGCCGATCTCCTGCTCGGCCTGCCGACCGTCTCACTGCTGGGCGTGAACGACAACCGGCAGGCGCTGCGCACCTGGTCGGCCGCCGGCTTCATGCAGGACGACTGGCGCGTCAACTGGAAGCTGACCGTGAACGCCGGTGTGCGATACGAATACAACGCGCCGCCGCACGACGCGGACGATCGCATGCGGATCCTCGATCTCTCCACCCTGCAGCTCCGGCCCGTCGGAACCGACGGTGTCCCCCGCTCGGGCCTGCGGGGAGATTTCAACAACGTCGCCCCGCGGGTCGGCTTCAGCTTCGATCCGACCGGGTACGGCACGTGGCTGGTGCGCGGCGGCTACGGGATCTATTACGACACGGGCACGCTGATCGAGAACTCGGCGCTCTACTTCAACCCGCCCTATTTTTCGCTGCGGCTGTTCGTCCGCGGCGCGCAGCCGCTGCGGCTGGAGGATCCGTTTCCCGCCGACCGTGCCGTCCCGCTGCGACCCGCCGTCAACACCCTCGATCCCGGGATGCGCAGCGCGTATTCCCGCCAAGCGAGCCTCGGCCTCGAGCGCATCGTCCTCGGGACGACCGCCGCCGTGCGCTACGTCACGTCCTTCGGGTCGAACCTGGTCCGCAAGCGCAATCTGAACCAGCCGCTGCCCGGGCCCGGACCGATCGACGCCCGTCGTCCGCTCCCGAACCTGGGCGACGTGCTGCTCGTCGAGTCCGCGGCGTCCTCGCGCTACCACTCGCTCCAGCTGAGCGCCGTCCGGCCGACGACACACCGGTTGTCGTTTCGCGCCGCATACACGCTGTCGACGTCCATGGACGATGCGTCGGCGTTTCTCGCCACTGACGGCGACGACAATACGCCCCAGGACAGCCGCAATCCCGGAGCGGAATGGGGGCCATCGGACTTCGACGTACGTCATCGAGCCGTGCTGTCCGGGATCTACGATCTGCCCGGGGACGCCGCGCCGAGGCTGTTCCGCCGCTGGCAGGTGAGCGCGGTCGTCACCGCCCAGTCCGGGCGCCCGTTCACGCCGCGCGTCAGCTTCGACAACAGCAACACCGGCAACGTCGGCGGCGGCACGTTCCCCTACGATCGGCCCAACGCGATCGCGGGTCCGCCACCGGCGGGCGTTCGGTCGGTCTCGTATGCCGGGCGGACGTTCGTCATCGCCCCCCCGTTCAGTTTCGGAAACGCCGGCCGCAACAGCCTCACCGGCCCCGGCTACGCGACCGTGGACGCGATGGTCGCGCGAAAGGTCGCACTGCGCGGCAGGTCGGCGCTGACGCTGCGCCTCGCGATCTTCAACGCGCTCAACCGGCGGAACTATCAGTTACCCGACAGCTTCGTCGATCGCGTGACGTTCGGCCAGAGTCTCGCGGCCTACCCGCCACGCCAGTTCCAGCTCGCCGCACGGCTTTCCTTTTAGGGTGACCGGCGCTCCGTTCATTCTTCGGTCTTCCAGTGCCTCTGCTCCAGATGCACCGGTTCCGCCCGGCCGCGGGCGATGTGCTTCGCAATCTGGAGCGCATGAAAGCGGCCGTTCTCGATGAACCAGCGGCTCGTGAGGTACCCGCCGCAGACAGTGCCGGCAAGGTAGACACCGGCCCGGTTCGTTTCAAAGGTCGTGTCGTCGAACACCGGCGTGCGGTAGGCGTCTTCGCGGAAGGCGATCCCGAGCCGTTCGAGCAGGCTGAAATCCGGATGGTACCCGGTCATCGCCAGCACCCAGTCGTTTGCGATTTCACGGGGACCCTCGGGGGTTTTCAACAGGAGCGTCGTCTCTCCGACAGCCTCCACCGAGGTGTTGAAGAGGACTCCGATGCTGCCCTCCTTGATGCGGTTCTCCAGGTCCGGCTTGATCCAGTATTTGATCTTGTCCGAGAGCGCCGCCGATCGGACGACAAGGGTCACCTCCGCGCCGTGACGGTAACACTCGAGCGCGGCCTTCGCCGCGGAGTTGCGCGCTCCAATCACCGCGACCTTCTGCCGGATGTAGGGAAACGGTTCCTTGTAGTAGTGCGTGACCTTAGGCAGGTCTTCACCGGGCACATTCAACCGGTTGGGCTGGTCGAAGAAGCCGACGGCCACGACGACGTTCCGCGCGCGATGCTGCGCCTTCGGGGTCACCACGGTGAAGTCGCCACGGCTGCCGCGCACGTCCAGCACGGCCTCATACAGACCGACCTCGAGGTCTTCGCGGCCGGCCACCGAGCGGTAGTACTCGATGGCGTCCTCCCGGGTGGGCTTGTACTGCGGAATCGGAAAGGGGTACCCCCCGATCTCGAGCAGTTCCGGAGTGGAGAAGAATTCCATGTTCGAGGGGTATCCGACGATGGAATTCACGAGCGCGCCCTTCTCGAGTACACGGGCCGTCAGGTGTTCGCGCCGCGCTTCAATGGCACAGGCGAGGCCGACGGGTCCGCACCCGATCACCACGACGTCGTACATGTCCCCCTTTGTACCATCAACGCCTCAGTGCGACACCCGCGGTCGGGTTTCGGTTGGCACGGGACGTGAAACATTGGGCGCCTATGACAAACCCCAACTCCCCCACACCGTCGCCGACGAACCCCGCCCCGAGTCCCACACCACAGCCGAACCCGGCCCCGGGGCCCAACCCCGCGCCGCATCCGAACCCCGGCTCCAATCCGATCGCCTGAGCGCGGATGGCCGCTCCCGCTGGAACGCCCGGTCGGGAACTTCGCAGGCGTTCTCGCACATCTCGCTCGTGAATACCGCGCGCAACCGGGCGCGCGCGGCCGACAGCCCCGCGGCGGACCGGCGGGGGGAGCTGAGGCCATCGGTGCGCTGAAGGGTCAGGGCACCGCTTGACGCGCGGGGCGCCCATACCGCAGGTACAAGGAGGGCACCACGGCCATGTTGAGGAATGTCGACGTGACCAGACCGCACAGGATCACGATGGCCATCGGTGTCTGGATTTCGCTGCCGGCCTTGCCGCCCCCCCGCGCGAGGGGAAGCAACGCCAGGCCGGCGGCGAGGGCCGTCATCAGAATCGGCACGAGCCGCTCCTGCGCCCCGCGCTCGACGGCGCGTCGGAAATCGCCTTCCCCTTCCTCCACCAGTACGTGCTGGATGT
>JANOJK010000564.1:0-3824 GCA_031408165.1 Acidobacteriota bacterium
CCTGTGGACGAACTGGTGGCGGCGGGGGCCGCGAGAGCCGGATCACCCGCCGAGGTCGCGCGGCGCGCGGCGCGCATCATCACCATGCTGCCCGATTCGGCGGACGTGGAGCAGGTGGTGGAAGGGGCGCAGGGGATCTTCGACGCGGTCCAGCCGGGAACCATCCTGATCGACATGAGCAGCATCTCCCCGGCCGTCAGCCGGCGGCTCGCCGCTGCGGCGCGCACGCGCGGGGCCACGATGCTCGACGCGCCGGTCAGCGGCGGCGAGATCGGCGCAATCAACGGCACGCTGTCGATCATGGTGGGCGGGGACGCGGCGGCGTTCGCCGAGGTGACGCCGATTCTCGAGGCGATGGGCAACCCCGAGCGCATCATCCGCATCGGAGAGTCCGGCGCGGGCCAGTTGTGCAAGGTGTGCAACCAGATGGTGATTGGGGGCACCCTCGCGGTCGTCAGCGAGGCCTTCGCCCTCGCGCGCAAAGCGGGCGTGGATCCCGTGAAGGTTCGTGACGCGCTGCTGGGCGGATTCGCGGCGAGCCGGGTACTGGAGGTTCACGGCGAGCGGATCTTGAAGGCGAACTACAAGCCGGGCTTCCGCTCGGCGCTCTACGCGAAGGATTACCGCATCGCAGGGGAGACGCTGGCGGAACATGCCGTGCCGGCGCCCGTGACCGCCGAAGTGCACCAGCTCGTCACGGCGCTCGTCGCCTCGGGTCGCGGCGAGGACGACTACTCGGCGCTCGCGACCGTGCTCTTCGCACGGGCCGGGCTCCGGGACTGCTAGCACTACTTTGTTAGATCCGGAGCTCTAGAGAGCCCGTAGCGCTGCAACCGCCGGTACAGGCTCAGGCCGAGCGCCTTCGCGGCCTGGCTGACGTTGCCGTCGAAGCGTGTTATCGGCTTCTTGATGCACAGAATGCTGCACGCTGAATTCAACATTCAGCATTCAGCATTCAACATTCAACATTTTACAGGCCTTCCACTCTAGCGCTTTTTCTTGAACAAACGGTCGAAGAGGGACGAGGCGCGGCGCTTGAGTTCATTGCCGAGCGCACGGCGGGTCGCTGCGCCGGCGTCGATCGACACGCGCGGATCGTCGAGGCGGCCGGTGACGGTGGCGGGCACGATCACCCGCCCGTTCTCCTGCGCGTAGCGGCGAAGGTCGGTCCCCGACTGCGCGGTCAGTTCCGGTGAGAGGATCACGTCCGCGCGCGCGTCCACCTGGCCGCTGTCGAGACGGAACGTGCCGCGCCCCTGCATGTCGACGTCGCGGGACGCCAGGGACAGGTTGTCCGAGGTGAGGCCCCCGTTCGCGAGGGCGAACGTGCCGCCGAGGGTCTCGAACGCCGTTCCCGTGCCCCCCGGCCCCGCACCTGACGGGTTGCCGAAGGCGAGGACGACACGCCTCACCATGTCGAGGCGCGGCAGCGTGCCATCGCCGATGGTGGCCGTGATCGTCCCGCGGGCCGTGCGCAGGAGTGACGCCGCATCGGCGCCGCGCGCCTGCACTGAGAGCGTCGCTCCGAGCCGTCCGGTGATCCCGCCGGGCGATCCACTGCCCTGCAGCAGTTGCGTCATGTCGAGATTCGTCACCTGACCGCTCAGTCGCAGCGCGGGCGCCGCGCCGCTGGTCTCGGCGCCCAGGCGCCCGCGAAAGGCGCCGTCAAAGATCCGGAACGACAACTCGTCGAACACGAAGCGGCCGGACACGACCTCGGCTCGTGTCGCGAGATCGCGGAACCGGTACGCGCCGAACTGCCCCTGCGGCGCGGTGACCGCGAGGAGGAGGCGCATCGGCGCCGGACGTCCCTCCGGCGCGATCGCCGATGCCACGGCAATCATCTCCGCCAGGTCGAGTGGATCGGCCTTGACGTCCAGCGCGCCTTCCATCCGCGTGAGGCTCGTCAAAGCCCCCGCCGCCTCGATGCGGGTCCTCCGCGCCCGGGCCGTGAGCCGGCGGACGTCGAGACGATCCCCGAGGATGGAGGAGTCCACGTCGATCGTCAGCATCTCGTCCCCGGCGCCGAGCACAATCTCGCGGAAGTCGAGCGTCCGGATCGAGGCATCCGCGATCGTGCGCATGAAGAGACTGGCAAGTCCGGTCACGACCTTGATCCGCCCGATCCGCACCGGCGGCGCGCTCCCGATGGTCACGTCGTGCAGGTCGACCGCGATGCGGGGAAAGACCGACGCGGTTGCGGACCCGACGCGGACCGGCCGGCCGAGGCGGACGGTCAGTTGCCGCTCGAGCGTCGACCGCGCCAGGTCCGATGCCAGCGCCTGCCGCGCGACCAGCCACAGCCCCGCCATGACGAGCATCGCGCCGAGCAGCACGACAGCCAGGATCTTCCGCACGGACATCATCATAGCGGCAGGCGCGAACTGAGACGCTCCACGGGTCGGCACCAAGCTCACGCAGATCACAAAGATCACAAAGAACGTTGTGGTCTTCGTGAACTTCGTGAACTTTGTGCTTGAGCCGTGGCTCGTGCGGCTACCATCAGCAAGCGCATCTTCGGACGGGAGCACGGTGCGGTGACCTGCGTCGAAGACCGAAGGCCGGAGGTCGGGGCCACCCCTAGCGCCCGGCCGTCAGGCAGGAGGTCAGAGGTCGGTGGCGCAGGCCGGGGCCGAAAGGGGGCGGCCACCGGGGGAATGGCCCCGTCTGCGGAAGTGGAAGGCGATACCATCGCCTGATGTCGACCCTGACGGACCTCGAAACGGCGGCGGCCGTCGTGTACCGCGCGATGTCGCCGACGCCTCAGCAGCGCTGGCCGCTTCTCGACGCGCGGGCCGGCGCCGCGGTCTGGGTGAAACACGAGAACCAGACCCCGGTCGGCGCGTTCAAGATTCGTGGCGGCCTCGTCTATCTCGACGCGCTCTGCAGGCAATCGCCCGCGGTCAGGGGAGTGGTGGCTGCCACGCGCGGGAACCACGGACAGTCCGTGGGCTTTGCCGCCCGTCGCCACGGCCTTGCGGTGGCCATCGTCGTGCCGCACGGCAACAGCAGGGGCAAGAACGACGCGATGCGGGCGCTCGGCGTGGAGCTCATCGAGGAAGGGCACGATTTCCAGGCCTCGCTCGAAGCGGCGGAACGTCTCGCGCACGAGCGCGGCTGGCACCTGGTGCCCTCATTCGATCCCCTCCTCGTGCAGGGCGTGGCCTCTTACGCGCTGGAGTGGTTTCGCGGCGCGCCGGATCTCGACACCGTGTACGTCCCGATCGGTCTCGGCTCGGGAATCTGCGGCGTCATCGCGGCGCGCGATGCCCTGGATCTCCGGACGAAGATCGTCGCAGTCGTCGCGGCGTCAGCTCCGGCGTACGCACGATCGCTCACCGCCGGCCGTCCGGTTTCCCATGACGCGACAACGCGGATCGCGGACGGCATGGCCTGCCGCACGCCGGTGCCCGACGCCCTCGATCGGATTCGCGCCGGTGCGCATCGGGTCGTGGAGGTGACCGACGACCAGATCGAATCAGCCATGCGGGCCATCTACGACGATACGCACAACGTCGCGGAAGGGGCCGCGGCGTCGGGCGTGGCCGCGATGCTGAGCGAAGGTGACGAGATCCGCGGGCGCGCGGTCGGGGTCGTCCTCACCGGCGCCAACGTCGATCGCGCCACGTTCGCCCGGGTCCTGACCGACGCGTAGCAGTTCCGTACCTCGGCCGTCGCACCACACCCTTCGCACCGGCGCACCTCGCACCCGCACGTCGGACCTCGTACGTCGCACCTCGCACGTCGCACCCCCCACGACACACCTCGCACGTCCCACCTCGCACCTCGCACGACGCACCTCGCACGTCCCACCTCGCCCCTCG
>JANOJK010000581.1:0-9800 GCA_031408165.1 Acidobacteriota bacterium
GTCATCCCGGCCGCTTCCAGCGGGGACGGGCCTGCGGTATAATCCTCCTCTTATGGTGTATTACGCACTCGTCGGCCTTTACCTGCTGGTGTGCCTCCTCCTCCTGCTCGTCGTCCTCATGCAGCAGGGCAAGGGAGGCGATATGGCCAGCGCGTTCGGCGGCGGCGGCAGCAGCCAGACCGCGTTCGGCGCCCGCGCCGGCGCGACGGTGCTGACGCGCGCGACGACCGTGCTCGGCGCCCTGTTCATGCTCGGGTCGATCATCCTCGGCGTGTACGGCCAGCGCGGCCCCGGCTCCGTGCTGAGCGGCGTCAAAGGCCCTTCGGCGCCGGCTCCGGTGCAGGCGCCGAAATAATCCCTGATCCCTGATCGCACCATTTGCGGAAGTGGCGGAACTGGCAGACGCACCAGCTTGAGGGGCTGGCGACCGCAAGGTCGTGAAGGTTCAAATCCTTTCTTCCGCACCACATTTAGAATCAACAACTTAACAGCAACAGAGGCCACCCCAAAAGGTGGCCTTTGTTGTCATGTTGTCAATGTAAATGCCCTCCTGACCGAGGCGCATCCATCTGCGGCGACAACAGGGGACACCAAAGCGGACATACTGACGTTAGTCTGATGGCCTTGAAATACGTCCAAGATACTGTTAAATATGTATTTATGGACGAAGTAAATGCGGACATTAAAGCGGACATTGAACCGGTCCGAGACCGGGGCGAGCCGTCATCGTCCATGGAGCCCCTTCTACTTTCGGAGAGTTCCAAGCACAGCAAGGGCTTAAGCGATCTCGCCCTCGAACTCGTCAGCGCGTCGGCCGGATTTCGACGCAGCCTTCCATCGGGAGTCATGGCGCCACTTGCGGATCTGGTGCGGGCCATGAATTGCTACTACTCCAACCTGATCGAGGGCCATGCCACGCATCCGGTCGACATTGAGAAGGCCCTCGCCGGTGAATACAGCCACGATCCCAAGAAGAGGGATCTCCAGTACGAAGCGCGGGCACACATCACGGTTCAGCGCTGGATCGATGAGTGGCACTTTCGGGGAAAAGCAACGACGGTGGAGGGCATTCGGGAACTGCACCTTCGCTTCAGTGAACTGCTGCCGGACGAACTTCTCGTCGCCTCAGACCCCGTAACCGGCCGGACCGTCCGCGTTGTTCCCGGCAAGTTCAGACGCGACGACGTCAGGGTCGGTCAGCACGTTCCAATCAGCGCGGGAGCGGTCCCGCGCTTCCTCGAACGCTTCGAGCAAATCTTCACGCCACTCGGAAGGTCCGAATCAATCCTTGCGGCAGCAGCCGCGCATCATCGTCTGCTCTGGATTCACCCATTCGTGGACGGAAACGGCCGTGTCGCCCGGCTAATGTCCCACGCGGTCCTGCTCGACACGCTCGACACCGGGGCAGTCTGGTCAGTCGCGCGCGGCCTTGCTCGTAACGTCGGGCACTACAAGCAGCACTTGATGAATTGCGACAACCCGCGTCGCAATGACCTGGATGGTCGCGGCAACCTAAGTGAGGAAGCTCTTGCCACGTTCAGCGAGTTCTTCCTCAAGACGTGTCTCGATCAGGTGCGCTTCATGGAGCAGCTCGTTCAGCCTGAGCGCCTGCGCGGACGGATCATGGCTTGGGCGGAAGAGGAAAACAGAGCGGGTGCGCTGCCGCTGAAATCGGGCCGGGTACTTGAAGCCGTCTTGTTCCGCGGCGAGCTTCAGCGTGCCGACGTGGCGCCCCTCCTTGGCGTCACTGATCGCCACGCACGGCGCGTTGTCGCCGCGCTGCTGGATCGCGGCGTACTCGTTTCGTCAGGCCCCCGCGATTCTTTGTTCATCGCATTCCCGGCTGCCTTGGCGTCTCGCTGGGTGCCTGGACTTTTTCCCGATCCTTCGCCTGAGGCGTCTGTGCCTGTGCCGACACCTCTTCCACCATCGGTTCTGCGCAAGGAATTGCCACGAGTATTCGAGCTCAAGGATACGCTCAGCGATCCTGCAAATTCGGACGCTTACTTTTATAACTTCGAGGAAAGCCTGCGGCAGAACAGTCAGAAGCTTGCAGCTTTCCAGAAAGTCGAAGCAGTCTTGTCGGTTCTTGATGCGGATGCGTGGAACACACTGAAGCAGGCGGCATCACCTCATCTCACGAGGCCGAGTAAGAGCAAGCGGCGTGGCTGGCAGGGCCTATTCGACACGCTGAGCGAAGCGCGTGGCTATGCCTATCTCCGGAGTATTGGCTGCTCGGACATTCGGTTCATCGGTCGTGCCGATCGTCCGACGCCAGATATCGAAGCAATCCAAGAAGGTCGCCGCGTGCTCTGCGAAGTGAAAACAATCAACATTTCCGACGACGAGGCCGGGCGGCGGCGCCGCGTCTATTCCGGGACTCCTGTCGCAAGCAAGGTGCCGACCGAGCTTGGCGCTCCGTACTTACGCAAGCTCAGTAGGACACTGGCGAATGCGGTGCGGCAACTCGACGCCGCCGATCCTCACCGTGAGGCGCATCGCATTGTCTTCTGCGTCCTCACCTTTGACGATTGGGTTGGCGACTACCATCCAGCGTACTTCCGGGAAATTGACGCGCACCTTTTGGCAAACCCGGTCGAAGGAGCCGAACTCGTACTGTGCCTGCCGAACAACCTGTTTGGCCGTTCCTTTGAGATGCGCTCCGCCGCAGTTGTCACCGAATAGATCAGTCATGCGGGAATCATGACCCTAATCTTTCCGACCTCTACGGCTCACCGGCCGCAGCACGCGTACGTTGTCCTTGCGATAGACAGTGTCGAACCGCTGCCCGTTGATCGCGTCGAGCAGAGGGTCGCTCCCCCAGACGAGGACCGCGTCGATCTGCTCGAGGTGGTCGTCGACGACTTGCTGCCACCAGGAGGCGCGGAGGTTCGCAGACGCCGGGCCTTCGGTATTTGCGATTTGCTCGAAGTCGTTCGACGTCGGACGGGCGATTTCGGGACGGAACTGAACGGGGAAGTAGTAGTGGCGAGTCTCGTAGTTGTTCCAGACGATATTGCCCGTGCCGATGCCCAGCAGGTTGTCCGCATGGAGCAGGGGATTGGAGCGGAAACGAGGGTTCATATCAACGAGAAGTGTGGCGACCCGCTGGTTCGTGCCAATGGCGTCACGAGCGGCCATGATGGCACCGGCCGTCCGGCGTGACGTCAACGCGTAGTCCCAGACGATCGCCGATTGCACTCCCAGCGCGAGCACGAGAGGCACGGCGATGAGCCGCCCGGACCAGCCCCTGGCGTCGAGGTTCGCGATCGGAACGAGCGCGACGAGGCCCAGGAGCATCACCCGTTGCTGGAGGAACTCGCCATGGTTCGCGCCGAGTGAGTCTGGTCCCACCATTCCGCCGATCAACAGCAACGCGGCGAGCCACGCCCAGCCCGTGCGCTCGTTTGGACCTTGCAACGGTTCGGCGCGGCGCCTGCGAATTGCCGAGTACCACATCAGCGTGAAGCCGAGCATCAGCAACGTCATCGGCTTGAACAGGCCGGACCACGCTGTGTGACCCAGGGTCGTCAGCGGAATGACCTGACCGATGGTCAGCGTGATCGGATCGACCTGTCCCATCTGCACGGCCCACGCCGCCGGCGAGAGCGGATTCGCCAGATGTCCCCACACGGGCTGCATCGGTCCGCCGGCCTTCGAGAGCGAGCGGTACAGGAGTCCGAGCGGCACCAGCGGCAACAGCGCGGCCAGCGTGCGGACGAACCGGAGTCCACGGTCCACTCCAGGTGTTGTGAGCGCGAGGACGATCAGGCCCACCGCCGTCAGGCCAAGACTTACGAGGTGGCACAGATACCCGACGATCATCAGCACGGCGATGGCCGCAGCGTGACCCCACCCGAATCTCTCACGCCCGCCCCACCAGATCCCGAGCGTGATCGGAAACAGGCAGGCGCCCAGCATGAAGCTGGTGAACCCCAGGAGCCACGGAAAATTGAGCGACAGGAGAACCGCCAGCACTGACGCGAGCGAGAGCCCGGACGGGCCGGTCACCCGGACGCGCAGCCAGACGATCGACGCGGCGAAACCCACCAGTGTGAGTGTCGTGATGGCCGGCCCGGCCGCCCAGGCCGGCATGAGGGATACCAGAGCGGCCGTGACGAGGTGGCCGCTCCAGTTCGGCAGCGCCTCCCAGCGCACCGCGTAATAGGCGGCGAACGGAGAGTCCGGACCGAGCGAGCTGGCGATGATGTGGGCGTTGTAGAGATGCGCCGAGCCGTCTTGCGTGACGAACCAGCGAATTCCCCAGACCGCGCCCAACACGGGAACCAGTGCCGCCACCAGGACAAGGACTCCCGAGCGCCAGGACGCCGCAATCATCAGAACTTCCACCTCACCGCGAATTCGGCCCGCCGGGAGGGCGCGTTGATGTTGGCCAGCTTACATGAGCAATACGCTCACATGCGTAGCATGGCGGCCATGATCGAAAGGGAGTCCAGGAACATCCCGCGGTGGATTCTCGTCGGCCTGGGCCGACCGTCTGCCCCTGCTCCGACTGCGCGAACGCCTCGGCGCGTTGCGTCGAATTGGCACGTCCGATACAGTTTCGCAGGTGAGTCAGGATGCCGGCGTCACCAACCAATCGCCACGGCTCCGCCGCTGGAGTTTCGCCGTCCTGCTGGGGTTGGGCATCGGATTCTGCGTGTTCATCGGGACCAGCAATGGCGTCCGCGCCATCAACGGTGGACGGGTTGGAGGCGACTTCGCCGCCTTCTATGGAGCTGGCGCATTGGTCCGGGCTGGGGATGGCGCCGGCTTGTACGACCGCGACAAACAGCGTGAGGCGCAGCAAGGGTTTCTGCCGGATGACCCCGGCGGTTGGATCGATTTTGCGTATCCGCCCTTCGTCGCGGTGTTGTTCGCTCCGCTCGCCGTCTTCCCGTTCAAGTTGGCGTTCTCGATCTATTCTCTCGCTCAAGTCTGTGCGTGCGTCGGCGCCGTGCAGCTTGCGGCAACCGTGACTCCACGCGTTCGAGAGAACAGAGTCGCAGCTGCGGCGGTGACGCTGTCGTTCTACCCGCTCATGCGATCCGTTCTCGGAGGGCAGAACACCGGGTTCAGCCTGCTTTGCGCCGCGGGACTTGCCGTATCCCTCTATCGGTCTCGTGACTTCGCAGCTGGACTCTGGGCGGCAGGCTGGCTGTTCAAACCGCAACTTGCGCTACCGGTCATCTTGCTATGCGGCGTCCGGCGTGCCCGCGGATTCTGGGCCGCGGTTGTGCTCGGAGGCGCCGTTTGGTATGGCCTGGGCGCAGTCGTCGGCGGCCTGGCTTGGCCGGTGTGGTGGTGGCGCGAAGGGGTTGTGCAGTTCGTGCAGACAGATGTCGCTTTTGACCTGGCGAACGGCATCTCTCTCCGGGAAGTGGGCCTCCGGCTGGGCGTTGGCCCCCTCGCGACAGCATTGAGTGTCCTGTGCCTTGGAACGGCCGCGTGGCGATGTTGGTCGTGGAAGGGATCGATCGTCTCGCTCGTCGCCACGGCGATCGTTGCGGGGCTGCTGATTTCGCCGCACACGCTGTTCTATGACGCCGGCCTGCTGATGGTCAGCTTCTGGGTTGCTGTGGAATCGGACGACAAAGCCGTCCTGACCCTGGCAACCATCACGTGGGTGCTGGCCAGCTTGCAGGTGGCCGCCTCATGGGTACCGCTCTCGCCGGCGTTTGTCAGTCTCGTGAGTGCGACGGTGATGATCTGGCTCGCGGCAAGTCCGCATCGCCGAGAGGCCTGAAAGCAGTAGTCGATCACGACATCGTGCGGCTGCTGCTTCATTCTCCGATGCCCCCGCGCGGCACGCTGACGGAGGGCGGGAAGGCTAAAGCGCTGCGACCTCGCTGAACGTGTCAGGACCGACGTTGAAGGCGCGCGCGAATCCCTCCACGTAGCGGCCCCGGCCGAGCGTGAGCTCGTACAGGTTGAAGTCCCCCAACTCCAGCGTCATGGCCGCTCCAGGAAAACGCGCGGTGAACAGCGCGCCAGCCGATGCGAACTCCTTGCCCGCTTTGTCGAGCACAGCCACGGTCGCCTGCACCGACAGTCGCGACAACTGCATCGGATCGGCGTCGGGCGCGTCGTTCGCGTGCACGAGCACGCCGACGCGCGCGCCGGACTGCAGCCCACGCGCATGCCGGGCGAGGCCAGATGCCTGAACATACAGGCCCCCGTAATCCGTGCGGCGTGCAAACGGCAGCAAAGCTGCCTCGGGGTCGCCGTCCACGACGACCGCGAGGCTCAGCACTCGTGCCTCCTGCAACAATCCACGAATCGCCTCGAGCACGTCGCGGTCCATTCGTCCGCTCCTTCCGGAAAACCGAGCATCGTTTCTGTCCGCCAGGATAGGGCAGCGCAGCCCTGGCTCACCCCGGATCGGGTGTGGTTCGGTGGTCGCCTGCGCAGTTACCGCGGCACCGACCCGCGTAGTGGAGAGCCCGTTGGGCTACGAGGATTCTCCCTACCCCTCCTCCCTGAGGTTGGCCTGCTCCTCCATGACCGTCGCCTTCGGCAGGGTCTCCGATGGCGGCTGCCCCGCCTGCCGGGCCATCTCGATCAGCGCCAGCGTCATCGCCACGACGACGGGACCGAGCACCAGCCCCAGCACGCCGAAGACCTGCAGCCCGCCCAGCACGGCGAAGAAGATGAGCAGCTCGTGCAGCCTCGCGCGGCGGCCCACGAGTCGCGGCGAGAGCACGTTATCGATCCCGCCGATGACGATCACCCCCCAGACGACGAGGATGGCCGCCTTGACGAGCGTCCCGGTGAGCGCGAGATACAGCGCCGCCGGCACCCAGACCAGGAACGCCCCCGCCATCGGGATCATGGAGAGAAAGAACATCACCACGCCCCACAGCAGCGGCGACGGCAGGCCGAGCGCCCAGAAGATGAACGTGCCGAGCACGCCCTGGATCGCCGAGATCGCAAGGACGCCGTAGACGGTGGCCGCGATCACGTCCTGCGTGCGGGCGATGATGTCCTGCCACTGCACGCGCTGCAGCGGGACCATCTCGTAGGCGGCGTGCCGCATGCGATCCCCGTCGCGGAAAAAATAGAACAGCGTGAACACCACGAGCAGCATCTGCGCGATCGCGCCGACAGCGCCGCCGACGACGACGAGCGTGCTCGCGGCGAGCGCCGTCCCCCAGGTCTGCATGCGCTCGGCGACGAACGCGCGCGCCGACTCGCGGTCGATGTCCACGTACTGACCCACCCGATCGAGCAGCCAGACGGCGCCCGGCGGCATCGAGTTCGACCACGTCTGGTCCGACGCCTGGAACGACGCGGCGGCGCCGCTCAGCTCGCGGACGACGGCCACGGTGACGAAGGTGACCGGCAGCAGGATGAAGAGGATGACGAGGAGGGTCGAGCCGGCGGCGGCCAGCGACGGCTTCCCCGTCCGCTTCAGGATCCGGCGGTGCATGGGATAGAACACCACCGACAACACCCCGGCCCACAGCAGCACGTTGAAGAACGGCTGGAACATCAGCCAGCAGACGTAGAGCGCGGCGAGGAGTACCGCCACAAGCGCCACAAACCCAGCCATCCCGTCTGCCTCCTGCCTTCCGCCTTCTGCCTTCCTTCCGCCTATTGCAACTCCGGCACCAGCATCACCTGCACGCGGTCCTCGCCGCTCAGGTACTCGCGCGCGGCCTGCTGGATCATTGCCGCGTCCACCTTCCTGGAGAACTTGGGCACCGCCCAGAGCCCGGCGGGATCCTCGCCGGCCTGGTGTCTCGCCGAGAGCTGCCCGAGCAGGTAGCCATTCTGCTTGATGCTGGTCTCGAACTCCTTCAGGAGCGCCTTCCGTTCGGCGGCGACCTGCGTGTCTGCGGATCCACCGTAATGGCGTCGGCGAGCGTGAGCGACTGCGGACTCCGCGCCGGCGCCTGCGCCGCGAGCGGCAGCCTGACGACGAGAAGCGCAGCCGCGAGAAGCAGGAACCTGACCGGCCGAACTCTCATCTGTCCTCCTGGAGTGATGCCGACTATAGCGATATACCGCCCCGGCGCCACCCGGTCCCCGCCGGCTTGACGAAACGCCGGCGTTCCTGTAATTTCTGTCGTGACAGACATGACTAACAGAGAACCGGACCACCCGGCAGCCGCGCTGACGCCCATCGAGCAGAAGTTCGTCCTCCACTGGGGGGAAATGGGCGCGAAATGGGGACTCAACCGCACCGTGGCGCAGATCCATGCCCTGCTCTACCTGTCGGACCGGCCGCTGAACGCGGAAGACATCGCGTCGAGCCTGGACGTCGCCCGGTCGAACGTGAGCAACAGCCTGCGGGAGCTCCAGGGGTGGGGGGTCGTGCGCGTCACGCACCTCCTCGGCGACCGGCGGGATCACTTCGAGAGCCTGAAGGACGTCTGGGAGATGTTCCGCATCATCGTGGACCAGCGGAAAAAGCGCGAGGTGGACCCGACGCTGGCGATGCTGCGTGACACCGTGGCGGAGGCGAAAAAGACGGGGGCCGCCGACGGCTACACGCGCGAGCGGCTTGCCGACATGCTGCAGTTTTTCGAGCTGATGACAAGCTGGGTCGATCAGACGCGCAAGCTGCCGACGCCGGCGCTCATCCGCATGGTCAAGATGGGCGACAAGGTCGCGAAGATGCTCGCGGGCTGAAACCGACGTCGTTTACCGGTGGGAGCGCGCCGTCTGCTACGTGCTCGCGTCCCCCCAGGAGGTGCTCGCCATGACCCGCGGCGTCCGGCAGATCGTCCGTCTCAACTGGCCCTTCTACGCGGCCGCCATTGCGGTCGTCGTCATCGCGCCCCTCGCCATCCCGCGGCTCCCGCTCCAGAGCTGGGGGCGGCTGCCGCTCTACGCCGCCACGGGGCTCGTCGCCATGTGGCTCGTCGCGTCGCTTGCCGCGTCGTGGATCGTCTACGACCGATCGCGCCTGATGCAGTGGGACTGGGTCCTGACGGCGCTCGGCTTCCATCCCTCGTCCTGGATCAACCTCCACGCGGGACTCGACGAGTCGACGCCGGCGCTGCGGGCGATCTTCAAGGAGGCGGGCGGCAAGGTGTTCGACATCTTCGATCCGGTGCCGATGACGGAGCCGTCGATCGTGCGGGCGGGTGTGCGAGCGGGCAAGCCCGAGGCCGAACGGCCCGAGCGGGTTGACTTCCGGAAGCTGCCGGTCGCGACGGGGACGGTGGACGCCGCCCTCCTGCTGCTCTCGGCCCACGAGCTGCGCACCGACGAGGCGCGGACCGCGCTCTTCAGGGAGCTCCGGCGCGTCCTCGGCCCCGGCGGCCGCGTCGTCGTCGCCGAGCACCTGCGGGATGCGGCCAACTTCTTCGCGTTCGGGCCGGGCTTCCTGCACTTCCACTCGCGCCGCACGTGGACGCGCTGCTTCGCGCGGACGCGCTTCGACATCCACGCCGAGTTCCCGATCACCCCGTTCGTGCGCGTGTTCGTGCTCAGGCGGCTCACCTGACGGTCGTCGCCTGTGTGCGCATCGGCGATCTGGCGGTCACCGCTTCAGCACCGTCGTGCACGACGTGTTCTCCGCGGCGTGGGTCTACGTGACGACGGTCTTCGCTATGGCGCTGTGGACCAGTTCCCGGGCGTCAGCGCGCTGCGGATCCGAGCCGCGGTTGCGCCGATCGAACCGGATCGGGCGGTACTCCGGGAACCACATCGCCCTCGCGACGGTCTCTTCGAGGTTCACCAGGATCCGCGCGTCGGCATGGCCTTCCTTCGACCCCGAGCGTTTCTCGCCGGAACGCGCCGAGCATATCCCGCGCGGTGCCTACCTGCCCTTCGGCGTCGGGCCGCGCGTG
>JANOJK010000602.1:0-2511 GCA_031408165.1 Acidobacteriota bacterium
TCCGTGCAGTTTCAGACCCAGTGGTGGATCGAGCGCTGCGGCTTCTACCTGCCGTCAGTGCTGACGGTACCGGGCTCGCGCGGGGATGTCGCAAACGCGCTGCGTCTGGACCTCGTGGTCGACGATCTGCTGATCAACTGCGTGGAGGTCGTGAGCGCGTCGCCGGCCAAGGCGATCCTGATGCAGCGGGCGCCGGACACGGCCGCGCGCGAGCATGCGATGGACCGCGGGATCGGCGTCGTGTCCACGCTCGCGGAGGCGATTGGCGTCGTCGAGCGGCTGCAGGATGTCCTGCCGCAGAAGCGCGGGCGGTTGCTGCGCCTCACCGAATGGTTCTCGCCGGAGGCGGAAGGGCAGACGCTGCCGCTGAACCCGCGGGCGGTGCGTCCCGTCCCTCCGTCGGGCGATCCCCGTCGCTAGCAAGGCTGAATGTTGAATGTTGAATGTTGAATGCTGAATGCTGAATGCTGAATGCTGAATGTTGAAGTGCCTTAAAACTTCCTAAAGCCTAAAGTCCAAAGCCCAAAGCCTAAAGCCACTTGCTCCAGCCGCGGACCGCGCGCCGCGCATACGCGAGCGGAAGCCAGCTCGCCCCTGCGCTCGTGGCCCGCATGTAGCCGGCATCCGGGAAGAGGTGCTCGCGGACGAGTGTCATCCGCTCGCGCCAGCCCTCGCAACTGCGAAGGTCCAGCCAGAGCTCGTCGATCGGGCGTGACGCGCGCAGCAGCCGCGCGCTCGGTTCGGCCCTGCCGGCGTGCCGCGCCTGAACCGCGCGCCAGAGCGACGCCAGCGCCGGACCGTCGAAGTACCGGCGGGCGCGATCGAGCGCGGCCGCGCACACGCCGGTGGTCCCTGCCGCGGCCGCGGCGCCGGCAAAGGCGCCGGCGGCTTCCACGTCGAGCCGCTCGGCCAGCAGACGCAGGTCGTACAACCAGATCAGGCGATCCCCCCCGCGGTGATGCGCCATCAGGTGGACGCACGCGATGTGCAACGCATGCGGGGTACTCGGCCCGAACGCATGTGCGCCGAGCGCGGGAATCGCCACGCGCGAGGCGCGCAGCTCCGCCATCGGCAGGAGGCGCCTGAATACGAGCGGGGACGCCAGCCGCCAATGGACGTCGAGGGCGTGGACGATGCCGGCTCGACCTGTCCGCACGTAATGGCCTTGCCCGAGGATGAGCGTCCCGCGGACGTGGACGCGCCGGCTGTAGCCGGCCGCGATGAGTACGGCGTCCGCCGCCGCCTGCTCCGCTTCCGCAATCACGAGGTCCGTGTCTCCGCGCGGACGCAGCGCCGGCGACGGGTAGATGGTGTGGCACAGGTGTGCGCCCTTGATCACGATGGGACTGACGCCTGCGCCCGCCAGACGCGCGAGCACGCGCGCCGCCTCGTCGTCGTGCACCGCGGCAAGTGCCTCGTAGCCCGCCAGGATCCCCTTCAGCCGCGCGCGGACGGCGGCGGGCGCGTCCACGCCCGCGGGCGCGCGCGCGATCAGCGCCTCCACCCCGTGCGAAACGGCCACGTCAACGAGGCGGTCGGACAAGACGAGGCCGCCGGCCCGCGCTCCGCCATGCACCGCGGCGGCGATCGCCTCGACGTCGCTCATGTTCGGGGACGGCAAATGAACCACACCTGGCTGTTCAACATCGATGCCGCCCACGGCAGCGGCGAGAACGTCCGGCGCTCGAGCGAGAGCCGCGCGGCGATTTCAGCCTCCACGTCGCGCCACTCGAATCCTTTGTGCCCGTAGTAGGAAAACGGCCCGGCCTCCCCGTGCCCTTCGTAGGTGACACGCGGTACCGCAAGACCAGCGGCGGCGCGCGCCATCTCGAGAGGTGAGTAGCGCTCGCGGTGCGCGTAGTCGCCGAATCCGCGCAGGCCGGCGACCGCGCGGAAGAACTGCTTCCCCACCACGCTCGGACCGGTCTCGATCGGCACGCTGATGACGACGAGTCCCCCGGGGGCGCACAGCCGGCCCAGTTCGTCCAGGATGCGCCGGCGCTCCGGCTCGAGACAGTGCTCGAGCACTTCCATGCAGGTCACGACGTCCCACCTGCCACGCTCGGACGGGCCGAGGTCCCGCGCCATCGCGAAGCTCACGCCCGGCAAATCGCCGAGGCGCTTGCGACAGGCGGCAATCTGATCGGGCTCGACGTCAACGCCGCGCGCCTCCGTGAAGCCCGCGTGCACCATCGCCACAAACGTGCCGTCGCCGCATCCGTAGTCGAGCAGGCGGCCGGCGCCCGCCTGGCTGACCAGGCGGCGCGCGAGATCGAATCGGCTCCGGTGGCTCCACGCGACGACATGGCTCGGGCAGTGGATCTGCTTGCGGGCATAGTGCCCCTCCGCGATGCGCGCCTGGTCCGTGGTCTTTCCGTCGGGGGATGTCGGAACGGGTCAGCTCCAGAGGGAGGTGAGGAGGATGCGGCGGAACTGCGCGTGGCGCATCAGCGCGAGCGCCGACTGGCGGTGCCAGTTGAAGTCAGCCGTCTGGCGCAGCATCGGGATGAT
>JANOJK010000637.1:0-2201 GCA_031408165.1 Acidobacteriota bacterium
ATCATCCCCAGCACCGCCGGACGCATGTACCACCGCTTCTCGCCGTCATCCTGGCGGGGCGTCAGCGAGTAGACCAGCCCGGTCAGTTCCGCGTCCGGCCGCGGCCGCGTCACGAGACTGATCAGGATGGTGACGACGAAGCAGACCGTCCAGGCGTCGATGGCGGTCCAGAAGTTCTGGGCCATCTCGCTGTAGTAGGTGTGGGTGACGCCCAGCCATCCGCCTTTGACCCCGGCGATCGCGCCGGCCGGCAGGGTGAGGCCGTGGTGCAGCGTGGCCGCGGCGGTGCCGGTCAGCAGTCCCGTGAAGGCGGCGTGTCCGGTGGTGCGCTTCCAGAACATGCCCAGCAGGAACGTCGCGAGCAGCGGCGCGTTGACGAACGCGAACACCAGCTGCAGGACGTCCATGATGTTGTTGAACTGCGCCGCGACGTAGGCCGTCAGGATCGACGCCCCGATGCCGAAGACGGTGGCCAGCCGTCCCACCATCAGGTAGTGGCCGTCGCTCGCGTTCTTCTTCAGGTAGGCCTGGTAGATGTCGTAGGTCCACACCGTGTTGAAGGCGGTGACGTTGCCCGCCATCCCGGACATGAAGCTGGCGAGAAGCGCGGTGAGGCCGAGGCCGAGCATGCCGGCGGGGAAGTAGTGGAGCAGCATCACGGGGATCGCCAGATCGTAATCGAGCTGTGCCTTCCCGTCCTGGTCGCGGACGACGGCCCCGGTGGCCTCGTTCACCTTGTACGGAATCAGTCCGGAGGGGGGCATCGCGTCCGCCGACCTCACGATGGCGGACGGCGCCGCCGCGGCCGCGCCGGTGCGTGAGGGAGACGCCGAGAGCGCGATGAGTCCCGGCAGGATCACCAGGAACGGGAACATCATCTTGGGGAACGCGCCGATGAGCGGCGTGCGGCGGGCCGCGCTCATCGAGTTGGCCGCCATGGCGCGCTGGACGACCAGGAAGTCGGTGCACCAGTACCCGAACGACAGCACGAAGGCGAGCCCCATTCCGAGACCGAGGACCTCCACGCCCATCGGGTTCGTTTCCGGAGAACCCATGCCGCGCCAGGCGTGCATGAAGGCCGGCGGGAGCGTCGCCCGCAGCCCCTCCCAGCCGCCGACGTCGCGCATGCCGAGATACACGAGCGGCAGGAACCCCGCCACGATGAGGAAGAACTGGAGGACTTCGTTGTAGATGGCGCTCGACAGCCCGCCAAGGAGCACGTAGGCGAGCACGATCAGCGCGGACAGCAGGACGGAGGCATGGAAGATGTATTCCGGCCCGAGCCCGAGCGCCAGGACCGGCGCGTCGAAGATGTGCAGCACCCCGAGCAGGCGCGCCATCGCATACATCGAGATGCCGGACGAGAATACCGTCATCAGCGCGAACGAGAAGGCGTTGAAGGCCCGCGTCTTCTCGTCGAAGCGGAGACGGAGGTACTCGGGCACCGACCGCGCCCGCGAGCCGTAGTAGAACGGCATCATGAAGACGCCGAGAAAGACCATCGCCGGCACGGCGCCGATCCAGTAGAAGTGGCTGGTCGCGATCCCGTACTTCGCGCCGGACGCCGCCATCCCGATCAGCTCCTGGGCGCCGAGGTTCGCCGAGAGGAAGGCCAGCCCGCAGACCCAGGCGGGGATGTTCTGGCCGGCGAGGAAGAAGTCCTTGCTCGTGCGGGTGTAGCGCTTCAGGGCGAAGCCCACCCCCAGCACGAAGCCGAAGTACACGAACATCAGCAGCCAGTCGATGGTGGTGAGTGTCATAAGCGGCGACATTATATGGGGAATCGCTGATCCCTGATCCCTCATCCTGAATCGCCCATCCCGCATCCGGCATCCCGCATCCGGCATCCGGCATCCGGAATCCTGCATCCGGAATCCTACATCCCGAATCCGCAATCCCGAATCGAGGTCGGATCCCGATTCCGCTGCGGGGATTAGGGTTCAGATCGGGGATGAAGGATTCAGATGGGGGATTGAGGATTCAGGATGCGGGATTGAGGATTCAGAATGAGGGATCAGGGATTAGCGATTCGTAAGTCGTGCTTCGATAGCAGGGAGGGCCGCAAGAAGCACGTCGCCGACAGCCTGCAGGCTGCGTGCGGAGACGTGGGCGAGGTTGTCCCCGGCGGTGTGCCAGACGGGGTAGTCGAGGTCGATGATGTCGACCGAGGGGATGCCGGCCTCGAGGAACTCGAGGTGGTC
>JANOJK010000731.1:0-2056 GCA_031408165.1 Acidobacteriota bacterium
CGGATGCAGGCGGCTCCACGCCACGCTTGCCAGGACGGCGTCCGACGGGAACGATGGATCCCGCCGCGTGTCGAGCGTCGCGTCCGCTCCCGTCGTCCAGAAACTGTCGCGCGCCGGGAGGAAGCTGACCCGCGTGCGCCCGATCTCACCTCCGAGCGTCACCATGTTGAACAGCCGGCGCTCCGCGCGCGCGTTCACCTCGGTGCGCCGCTCGTCCACGAGAAAATGCGGATTCTCGCGCTGCGCGACGCCGAACGTTCCGGTCACGCGCGTGAAGGGGCCGCGCGTGAACGTCCGGTCCGCTTCGATCGCCGCGCGCCTCGTCGCGCCCCACGACAACGGGAACGACACGCGCGTGCCCTTGCCGAGCGCGTCGACGACTGCCGTCCGGCCGCCGTAGGTCCACCCATACCCATCGTCGTAATGAAAGATGGGGAAGAACATCAGGCGGCTGCGGATGCGGCGCAGCACGCTCGGCGGCTCGCCGGTGACCGTGATGCCCGCCCGTTCGTGGACGAGCAGGACGATGGCGACATCGTCCATGGCGAGGGTGCGGTAGCGCTTCCGGACCTGCACCTCGTCGAACCGGCCGCTGTCACGCAGGCGCTTCTCGATGGCCTCGGTTCCGCCGGCATCGAGCGCCGCACCGACCGTGACGCCGGCGAGCGTGAGCACGGCCTCGTCGCTGAGCGTCACATTGCCGTGGACGCGGACCTCGGCAATCGTCTCCAGGGGCGCTTGCGGGGCCGCCGTCATCAACGCGAGGACGAGCGCGGCAATCACTGCTGCCCTCCGTCCGGGCCGCCCGGCCTGGGCGAGACAGGCCGCTTGGGAATGGTGATCTTCGACGCGACGTCGGTTTTGCGATACTTCGAGAACTCGCGCTTGTACGTCAACTCCATCGGCCCGAGCGCGAGAGACACCCCGGCGTGAATGCTGAGATTGTGCGGGAGCCAGATGCCCGGGAAGGGCTGGCCCATCTGCATTGAGGCGCGGATGTCGTCAACCTTCACCAGCCAGCCGGCGGGGAGAAAATCGAGCCACACGTTATCGAAGGTGTACTTCACGATCTGGTGCGTGGCCGGATCGACCCACAGCGTCACCTGCGACGTCTTGTCCATCTTGCGCTCGAGTTCATCCTCGACGCGCTGTTCTTTGGCGCTCTTGGGGCGCGCCTTCGACGGTTTCTGATCCGGCGGCTTCGCGTCCTTCGCCTTCGCCTCCGCCTCGGCCTTCCTGATTTCGGCGTCCTCCGACCGGTCGGGCTCTTCGTCGAAAAGCTTGGACGGCAGGTAGTCGATCTTCAGGACCTCATGACCGTCCACGGCTTCCTTGCCGGCCAGGTAGTAATTGCCCGGCTCGAACTTGAAGTCCAGGAAGTAGGACTCGGAAATGAAACGGGGCTCATTGATTGAAGGGGCACCCAGTGTCGGACCCTTGCCCGCCTCCGCGCGCTTCGCCTCGCGCTCGGTGCGGAACTTGCGGCGACTTTCTTCGCTCCTGACCCAGCGCTCCTCGTACGCGCGGCGCTGTGCCTCCCCGATAGGTACGCCGTCGGCCTTGAGCGGGCTGCGGACATGGACGCCGTCGCGGACGTACCACGTGAATTCGTACCGCATGCGGGCGAAGGGGACCTTGCCGGGACCGAGTACCTCGAAGGACTCCACCTCGTCCAGCACGTAGTCGCTGAGCGTCTTGCGATCGATGTCGCGCCGCAGCAACGCGGTCGCCATGAAACGGTCGAGATCGGTCGATGGACGGAGCGTTGGCGGGACCTGCGCGCGGACGGCCGGGACGCAGATGACGGCCGCGGCGAAGAGGCAGAGCACGAAAACACGGCGCACGGGGGCCTCCGGGTGCGGGCTGGCTGGCATGGTCTTCAGACGTAGCTGAACCGGGGATAGTTCCGCGGTAAGGCACATCCGTTGCACTGTAGCGGGACATGCCCAGGGAGGTTTCATGAAGTCCGCTCCGCTGCTCGCCGCGTCATTCCTCTTCGCGGTGTTTGCAGCCGCGACCCCCGCCCGCGCCCAGATCGGCTACTTCGGCCAGAACA
>JANOJK010000753.1:0-2172 GCA_031408165.1 Acidobacteriota bacterium
CCAGCGAGGCGCCCACCTGGATCTCGACGAGGCGCCCGGCGGCGAGGCTCCTGGTAAAGGGACAGGACGCCGCGACCTCAACGCCGATGACGCGGGTCGAGGGGGACATCGCCTTCACCGCGATCGCGATCCCGCTGATCAACCCGCCACCGCCTACGGGCACGACCACTGTGTCGATCGACGGCAGATCGTCGAGCAGCTCGAGCCCGATCGTCCCGGCCCCCGCGATCACGTCCGGGTGCGAGTAGGGGGAGACGAACAGTCCAGCACCCCCGGCGGCATGGGCCTTCGCCTGCCGCTCGGCCTCGTCGTAGTCCCTGCACTCACGCAGTTCGGCGCCCGAGGCACGGATCGCCTCTACCTTCGCTCGTGGCGCGTCGGCGGCGATGAAAACGGTCAACGGCAGATGGAGCGCGCGCGCGGCGTATGCGAGCGCGCGGCCGTGGTTGCCCGCTGACGCCGTCACCAGCCTGGGCGCGTCCCCGGCGCCCGTCCGCTCGCGCACGAGCAGCGCCGCGTTGAGCGCGCCCCGGATCTTGTACGAGCTGGTGGGTTGGACGACTTCGAGTTTCAGGTGGATGTCGGCCCCGCCGGCATCCGACAGCCAGTCCGATCGGCGCAGCGGCGTGCGCAGCACGGGCCCCTCGAGGCGCGTCGCGGCGGCACGGATGTCGGCCAGGACAATCGACAAGGAGGGATTGTATCTGCCTATCTGCCGCCTGAAAGCGAAAGCCAGCTTGTTTCAAAACCGCTGCGGCAGGAGGAAGGCCACCATTTGCGCCGTGGCCGGCACGAAAAACCTGCACTTCACGGCCACTCTGCAAACGGTGGCCTCCCTCCCGAATGCCCGGGTCCCGTTTTGAAACTACTTCTAGATTAAGGCAAAGCTAGTCTTAATCTAGGGCGCCGGTTTCGCGGCGCCCGCCTGGAGGATCTCCGCCAGCCGGCCCGCAAACGCCGATCGCGGCAGCACCTCGTCCGCCCCCGCCGCCCTGGCGGCGGCAATCAGCTCCGTGTGCACGTGCGAGGCGAAACCGATCGCGCGAAGGTCCGCGGTGCCCGGGTCCGCCTTCAGCGCGGCGATGGTGGAGATGGCGTCCATCTTCGAGCTGTTCAGATCGAAGATGACCAGTGTCGGCTGGACAGACTTTGCCTGCGCGACCAGTTCCTCGGCGGTCGCCGCGAACTGGATGTCGATGCCGAGATGCTTCGCTGTGGTGCGGACCTTGGAGCGGAAGAAGAGATCGTCGACGGACGCGAGAATTGCCACGGAGGGATCATACATCCGGCCCCACGGGGGGGCACGAAGGCACTAAGGCACTAAGGCACTAAGGCACTAAGTCAGAAAAATCATCAAGACGTCTTCATGCCTTCGTGCCTTCGTGCCTTAGCGATCTTCGTGGGTGACCGTCGTTCGTGGCAAGCGTTCTTCCCGATACAGGGCCACCCCGTTCCTGATCGCACCGACCCCGAAGGCAAAGAGAAACCCGGCGATGGACACCGCGCCCCCGACGTCGAACAGCAGCCATTGATTGCCGAGCACGGAGATGAAGTCCGAGCGCATCAGCTGCAGCGTGCCGAGCGCGAGCAGGATCCTGAGCTCGGTCGGGCCGACCTTCATGAACGCGAGCTTGAACGTCCCGCGCGCGTGGGTGGCGAGGGAGATCTCGACGACCAGCAGGTAGTAGGCCGCGTGGAATGCGAGTCCCATCGTCGGGCTCATGTGGCCTCCGAGGATGAGGCCCCCGAAGAGCCCGGCAAAGCCCACGGCGTCCAGCACGTGATCGACGTAGTAGCCATAGCGCGGGCGCTCCTGGTGGCGGACGCGCGCCAGGGTGCCGTCCAGGCTGTCGCCGAACCAGTTCAGCACCAGCAGCGGAATGACGAGCAGCAGCGCGGCGCCGCCGGCCCAGAACGCGCCGCCGACCCCCAGCATTGCCACCGCACCGAGGAACGTCAGGTGGTCCGAATTGACCCACGCGGGCAGCCCGCCGGCCATCCGCACCAGAAGACGTTTTTCGGCGCCGGCGAGCACGCTGGTATGCTCCCTCACCATGCGGAATTCCACGGTTTTCGCTCCCATGCCGATTAAGGCGCAGGGGTCGCCCAAACCGGCTCAGCGCCGGCCTTCCGCGGTTCTGGAACCCGAAAGCTTTTTGCAGGAGACTAGCT
>JANOJK010000790.1:0-2498 GCA_031408165.1 Acidobacteriota bacterium
GCTGCGCCAGGAGCAGGACCTGCTGCGTGCGCATCTGCGTCGCTTCGAACCACAGTTCGATGATCTCATCACGCTGCTGATAGACGCCGGCACGTTCACCGATCGCGTCGACGGCACGGGCATACTGAGCCACCAGGCGGCCCGCGATCTCGGGATTGTCGGGATGGCCGCGCGCGCGTCCGGGGTGGACACCGACTTCCGCCGCGACCATCCGCACGACGGCTACGAGGGACTGCGATTCGAGGTGCCCGTCGAAGCAGGGGGCGACGTCAGGGCGCGGCTCATGGTGAGGGCGCGGGAGGTCGAGCAGTCGCTCGCGATCCTGCACCAGGTGCTCGCCGCCCTGCCCGACACCCCGATTGCGGTGGCCCTGCCGGACCAGTTGCCCGCCCGATCGTCCGCGCTCGGGTGGGTGGAAGCATGGCGCGGTCCGATCACGCACTGGGTGGCCACCGACAGCGAGGGCCGGCTCACACGCGTCAAGGTGACCGACCCCAGTTATCTCAACTGGCCGGCGCTCGTGCACGCGGCGCCCGGCAACATCATTCCCGACTTCCCCGTCATCAACAAGAGCTTCAACCTCTCGTATTCAGGCAACGATCGGTAAACGCTGTATGTTCAGCATCATCCTCAAGAGTCTGAAGACCGGCGTGTTGACCGAGACCGATCCGTTCGGGACGCAGGCGTCCTTCGGATTCCCGGTCGTGGACTTCCAGCGCTGCACGGCGTGCGAGGACTGCGCGCGGGCGTGCCCCACCGGCGCCATCGCGGTGGCGGCGACGCCGGTGCCTGGACAGAAGACGCTGACCGTGTCCTACGCGGCCTGCATCCAGTGCCGGGCCTGCGTGGATGCGTGCGGCGAGCAGGCGGTCCGCGTGTCACAGGAGGTGGAACTCGCCGCCTACACGCGCCAGCAGCTGGCGCAGACGGCGCTGTATGACGCCGACCCCGCCAGCGGTCGAGCGACGTTCCGCGGCATGGCCCCCGGATCATCAATCATCCTCGCCGATTCCGCAGCGCGGTTTCGCGAACGCATTCGCGGCCGCCTCGGGCGGTCGCTGCACGTGCGGCAGGTGGACGCCGGCAGCTGCAACGGCTGCGAACTGGAGATTGCCGCCACCACCAATCCGTACTACGACCTCGAGCGCTTCGGGATTCACCTGGTGGCGAGCCCGCGCCACGCCGATGTGCTCCTCGTCACCGGTCCGGTGACGCGCAATATGGAGATCGCCCTGCGCCGGACCTACGAGGCGGCCCCCGATCCGCGCGTGGTCGTCGCGGTCGGCGCGTGCGGGTGCAGCGGCGGGATCTTCGGCGAGGGCACCTACGCCGCGATCGGCGGCGTCGATCGCGTGCTGCCGGTGGACGTCTATGTCCCCGGATGCCCGCCACGCCCGCAGGCGATTCTGAACGGTCTCCTGGTGGCCATGGGCGTCCGCGAGGCCCGCGTCCCATCGATCACCCGCACGCCTGATCCCGTTGGCCCGTGAGCAGGACGTCGCGCTCGGCGGAGCGCGGGTCGCCGCACCCGCACGGCACCGGTTCTCTCGTGTAGAGTCGTTCGTGGAGGAATCATGGCGATGCGCAAGGTCGATCCCATCGAAGCCAAAGTCGTCGCGTTTGCGGAGCAGCTCGGGACCCTGGTCGGGACCGTCCAGGCCAGGGCCGAAGGCTGGCTCGACCGCAAGACGCTGAGCGAAGAGGTCGGTCGCATTCTGGATGGCGCGGCGGATTTACTGGAGCAGGTGAACCGCGAGGGGGCGGCACCCCCGAAACCGGCGGCGACAAAGACACCGCCCGCTGCCGCGGGCCGCGGTCGGGGACCGGTGGATGCGCCAGGCAAGCGTCATCGGAAACCCCTGCCTGACGAACGGGTCGACAGACGCATGGGCGAACCAGTCGGCAAGAAGCTGGGGCAGAAGCGCACCGGTATGCGCGGCGGGCGCGGCTAGACATCCAAAGCCCGTGTCCTTGCGAATTGAGCAATTTTACTAACGAAGATCCGCCGTCCCGCCCGCTCGTCCCGTCACTCCGCGGTTTGAGGCGGAGCTTCGTTAGCGCCCGGCGGAGGATCTACTTCGTCGTCCACTCCGGTGGAGGCTGGATCGTCGGGAGGGGCGTCGGACCGGGATCCGGGCGGCCGCTGCCTTCGAGGCGGCTGATCGCCCGCACGGTCATGTCGTGATCGCAGACGATCTGGCAGGAGAGCCGCACCCCGGTCAACCCGCGCGCCTGCATCACGTGCTTCTCCGCGTTTGTCATCGCGGGGGGCTCACCCTCGATGAACTCCACGCGGCACGTCGTGCAGCGGGCGTTTCCGCCGCACGCGTGGAGCTGGTCGATGCGGACGTCCTCTTCGAGGGCGAGCACGAGACGCTTGCCCGCCTCGACGTCCACAGGTGCGTAGCCCTCTACTGTCAGTGTTGGCATGTGACGATCATAGCGTGTCGCCGCCGCTTGTCACGATCGATCTCATCGGCGGCCTCACCAGCTACGGT
>JANOJK010000396.1:0-3999 GCA_031408165.1 Acidobacteriota bacterium
GCCGAGGCGACGGGCCGTCGCCAACCCAATGGTGATTTCGTTGTAGAGCGAGGTCAGGAGCGTCAGATTCAGAGCAAGGTCTTTCTCGACTTCAACGACGTAGAAGTTCCAGAAGCCGTAGACCGCCATGCCGCACACGACCACGAAGGCGCCGAGCTGGCCCCACCACGGAAGTTTACTGAGGGAGAGTTCCATCGTTATTGCTACCTATCGGTGTCCCTTGCACGCCGCTTCGACCGTGACACGTTGAACCGCAAACCGTGAATCGTGAACCGCGAGTCTTCAGCGCGCCGGCGGGCCGCCTCGTCCCGCGACCACGGGTGGCAGCGGCGCATCCGGGTTGACCGACGTGGCCCTGAGCGTGAAGCGCACGAGGTCCCCCTGCGCGGTCTGATCCACCTGGCTGTCGAGAATGTCCACCGGTTTCACGAACCACTCGCTGGCCTCGAGGTTCGCGACGAAGTCCGACAGCGCCGTGAGCGAGGTCGTCCGCCCGTCCATCGTGAAGCTCTTGTCGCGTTGTCCGAGCGAGACGAGCCAGAGGCGATCGGGAACGGCCTTGCTGATTTCGTCGAGCACGTGCACGGGGGCGGACTGGCCGCGGCGCAGTTGTTCGATGAGCGTGACGCGCTGCTGCAGGACCGCCTTGCGGGTTTCGAATTTCTGGACCTGGGCGAGCACGGACCGGAGTTGCTGCGCCTTGACTTCGCCGGCCGCGATCTCCTCGTCGAGCCGGATCGCGCGCGTGTGCAGCGCCCAGTACCACCAGCCGATGGCGACGAGTGTCGAGAGCAGGATGAGCGCCGCGCCGATCGTGACGCGCTGCGCCGCGGTCACCACCGCGCCGCGGGTCTTCTTCGCCGCGCTGCGCTCGACCGCCAGCAGGTTGATGCGAATCATCGGTCACCCACCCGCCGGAGCGCCAGCCCGACGGCGACCGCCACGGTCGGCGCGACCTCGGCCGCCGAGTCGGTCCTGAACTTCTTCGCGTCGAAGGCGATTCGCTTGAAGGGATCGAACGGCTCGACGGGGGCCTCGAACCGATCCGTCAGCATCTCGGTGAACGCCTCGGCGCGCGACGCGCCGCCGCTCAGCATGATCCGATCGATCTTGTCGGAGGCCGCCGTGGCCTTGAAGAAGTCGAACGTCTTCTGGATCTCCAGCATCACGTTCTCGGTCACCGCCCGCAGCACGGGGCGGGCGTCCTCGTAGGTGACCCCGTCCACGGGCAGCCCGCGCTTGAGCGCGTCGGCGGTCTCGAACGGCAGATTCAGCTCCCGCTGGAGCGCCTCCGTGTAGGCATTGCCGCCGATCGAGATGTCACGGGTGAAGACCGACTGGTCACCCTGCAGGATGTTGATATTGGTCGCGCTCGCGCCGGCGTTCAGGAGCACGATGACGGCGTGCGGGTCGATGCCGTAATTGACCTCGTAGGCGTTCTGCAGCGCGAAGGCGTCCACGTCGACGAGCACGGCGGAGCGGCCGGCCTGGGCGATCACGCCGGTGTAGTCCGCGATCTTCTCCTTCTTGGCCGCCACGAGGAGCACGTCCATCGTGCCCTTGCCGCTCGCCGCGTCCCCGCGATCGAGGATCTGGTAATCGAGGTTGACGTCCTGGATGTCGAAAGGGATGTACTGCTCGGCTTCCCAGTAGATCGACTCGGCCAGCTCGGCGTCCGACATGATCGGAAGGCTGATCTTCTTGACGATGACGGCGTTGCCGGAGAGCGAGGCCGCGACGTCCCTGGTCTTGATGCCGCGCGCGTCGAAGAGGCGGCGGATCGCGTCAGCCACGGCGGCGCCATCGATGATCGCGCCGTCGACAATGCTGTCTGGCGGCAGCGCCTCGGTGCCGAAGGCGGTCACTCTGTAGCTCTTGCCGGCAGGCTTGAGCTCGACAGCCTTGACGGCGCTCGAACCAATATCCAGGCCCACAAGGGCTTTAGCTCTTCGAAACACGTAATGTCCTGTTTTCCGGAAAGGCCGACGAAACCATTCACGCGCCTTATCGGCAACAGCTGCAGCGCAAGTGAGGTGCCACGGTCAGACAGGCCCCAATTCTGGAAGTTCCGTGCAGAATTGTGAGTTTTGCCGGATTCGGAGCGGCGGGTTTCACACGGATTCGTCAGCGGCAAGACAGTTCCGTAATCTTGACAATCTCCGTAATTGCCGGTATCCTTTTGGTTTGCCGTTCTGTGAAACATACTGAGAGGGGTTCCATGCGTTCGTTTGTTCCCACTGCCGGCAGTGTGGAGCGGCAGTGGCATGTCATCGACGCCCAGGGCAAGGTGCTCGGGCGTGTCGCGACCGAGGCCGCGCGCCTGCTGCAGGGTAAGCACAAGCCGATTTATACGCCGTACATCGATACGGGCGATCACGTGGTGATCGTCAACGCGTCGGCCGTGAAGGTCACCGGGCGCAAGGAAGATCAGAAGTTGTACCGGTATCACTCCGGGTATATGGGGGGCCTCCGCCAGGAGCGCTTGAAGGAAGTGCGCGCCAAGCAACCCGCCCGCATCGTGGAGGAGGCCGTGCGCGGCATGCTCCCGAAGACCAAGATGGGCAACGCGATGTGGCGCAAGTTGAAGGTCTACGCGGGCGACAAGCACCCGCATGCCGCCCAGAAGCCCGCGGTCAGGAAGATCAACACCAGGAGCGAGGTCGCATAAGTCGTGGCAGCAGCAATCGAATATTACGGCACCGGACGGCGCAAGACATCGACGGCCCGCGTGTTCCTCCGGCCCGGGACCGGGACCCTGACGATTAATCGCAAAACCTTCGAAGAGGCCTTCCCCACCGAAGCGCACCGCACCCAGATCCGTCAGCCGATGGCGATCACGGAAACCACCGACAAATTCGACGTGCTGGCGACCATCGCGGGGGGCGGCATCGCCGGACAGGCTGGCGCGCTGCGCCTCGGCATCGCCCGCGCCCTCGTCAAGTACAACCTCGAGCTGCGCTCGCGGCTGAAGAAGGAAGGCTTCCTGACGCGCGACGCGCGCATCAAGGAGCGCAAGAAATACGGCCAGAAGGGCGCGCGCAAGCGCTTCCAGTTCAGTAAACGCTAATGGGAGGGCATTTGAGCGGGATCGCGTTGAAGGATTTACTCGAGGCGGGCGTTCACTTCGGCCATCAGACCAAGCGCTGGAACCCGAAGATGAAGCAGTACATCTTCGGCGAGCGGAACGGGATCTACATCATCGACCTCGCCAAGACCGCGCGGCTCTTCCGCGACGCCGAGGCGTTCGTGCACAACCTGGCGGCCGACGGCAAGACGATCCTCTTCGTCGGCACGAAGCGCCAGGCCCAGGACGCCGTCGCCGAAGAAGCGCAGCGCGCCGGCATGTACTTCGTCAACCAGCGCTGGCTCGGCGGCCTGCTGACGAACTTCACGACGATCCAGCGCAGCCTGGCCCGGCTCCGCGACCTCGAGGCCATGGAGACCGACGGCCGCTACGAGACGATCACGAAGAAGGAAATCGCGCAGGTCGAGAAGGAAAAGAAGAAGCTGCAGAAGAACCTCGAAGGGATCCGCAACATGTCGCGGCTGCCCGACGCGGTCTTCGTCGTCGACACCCGCAAGGAAAAGATCGCGGTCGACGAAGCGCGCAAGCTCAAGATTCCGGTGATTGGCGTGGTGGACACCAACTGCGATCCCGACGAAGTCGACTTCGTCATCCCCGGCAACGACGATGCGCTCCGGGCCATCCGGCTCTTCGCGTCGAAGGTGGCCGACGCGGTCCTCGCGGGCCGAGGGATTCGCGAGTCCTCCCAGGCCGACGACGGCGGCCCCGAGGGCGACGCCAGCGGACGGCGCTCGCGCCCGGTCCGCCCCGCTGCCCGCCCGGAGCAGGCCACGACCCCGGCGTCAGTGTAATCAGGCTTTAGGCTTTAGGCTTTGGGCTTTAGGACGCCGGCCTGAACGACGGGCCGGCGTTGTTACGTACGGTTTGGAGAGCGAGGAGAGAATGGCAGTCATGGACATTACGGCGGCGATGGT
>JANOJK010000960.1:0-6126 GCA_031408165.1 Acidobacteriota bacterium
GATCTGATCGACGAGTACAAGTTCCTCGTCCACCCCAGGATCGCCGGCCACGGCCCGACCCTGTATCAGAGCGGGCTGCCCAGCACGCGACGGCTCGAGCTGGTCTCGGCGGAGCCGCTCCGCAGCGGCGCGGTCGCCATGCACTACCGGCGCGCGCGCTGACTCAGAGCAGCCCCATCCGCGCCCGGCTGCCCGTCGCGCACGAGGTGCTGCCGGCTGACTGCCGTGATCGAACGCCGCCGGCGTGGACGGGTGCACCGCTGCCCCGGCGCGGAAGGTCTCGGGCTCCTCGACGAGGCCTAAACGCGCCACGTGATCGCCGGCTGCGCTCGCGCAGCATCTGCTCGAGATAGCCCGAAGAGGCAAGAGGCGAAATAGTGGCGAAGATTGCCAAATTAGCCGCTTCTCGGGTCAACCAGTTGCGGAAATCGTCCAGTGCGGCGAGCCAGCTCCTAAAGCACGCCTAATCAATAACTTACGAAACCAGCCAAATCGCTGTATCGAACTCCCACAGCGTAAGTCGTTGACGGTGACAATACATTCCTCTCGAACCGTTCGTCCTTGGCGTGATGAGACTGTTTGGGGCAACGCTCGGTGATGACTTCCAAACCAATTGCGGTGTGTCTCGCGGGTGCGACAGGTTGGGCCGGCTCTGAACTGGCACGTTCGATCGCTTTGTTGTCAGACGTGGTTCTAGTGGCGGCGGTGTCGCGGACCCACGCGGGGCGGAGCCTCGGCGAGGTTATCGGTGACGCACGAATCACATGTCCGATCTACGCATCCGCTGTAGAAGCACTGTCGAGCGGGTGCGATGTGTTCGTGGAATACACGAAGCCCGACTCCGCAAAGGCGAACGTGCTGGCGGCGGTTGAACACGGCGCGCACGTGGTGGTCGGAACATCGGGGCTGACTGACCAGGATTATGCCGAGATAGATACCGCTGCGCGCCAGCAAGCGCGCGGTGTCTTGGCGGTCGGTAACTTCGCTCTGACCGTGGTGCTGATGCAGAAGTTTGCCGAAATGGCTGCCAAACTGATTCCGCAATGGGAGATCATCGACTACGCGCACGACGACAAGGCCGACGCACCCAGCGGGACGGCTCGTGAGCTCGCGGCGCGGCTGTCGCGGGTCCGCCCACCGGAACACACAGTTCCGGTCGAGCAGACCACAGGCGATCCGGCGGCGCGGGGCGCGACACTCGCTGGGGCACAGGTCCACTCCGTTCGGCTGCCGGGCTTCGTGATTAGCGCCGAAGTCATCTTCGGGATGCCCGATCAGAGACTCAGCATGCGACACGACTCGGGGAGCAGCGCTCGACCGTACGTTGATGGGGCGTTGCTAGCAATCCGGCGCGTATCCGGCCTCGTCGGAGTGCACCGCGGCTTAGACACAGTCCTGGACCTTTAGATAGTGGCTTCTACTCTACCGACACCGACTCGGAGGGTAAATGCAGTGCGTCAGGCCACTGGGGCCTGCGGTAGCCGCGTCAAAGTCCGTCGCTGCACATACCCCGGTCCGTGTCACGTCTGGTGCATTCTGGTGCAAGACGGTGTAGAATGAGGGTATGGCCGTCACTGAAAAGAGCGTCCGTCAGAGTGTCACGCTCCCGGCGCGCGTCGCTCGCCGGGTGAAATCGCTGGCGAAGACCAGCAACATGAGCGCCAATCGCATCATCGTTGAGCTCATTGAGTCCGGCATCGAGGCCCGGCAACAGGAAAAAAAACGCTTCATCGAGTTGGCTGACCGCCTGGCGCGTTCTCGCGATCCGGAAGAACAAACCCGTCTCAAGGAAGAGCTCGCCGTCATGACCTTCGGTGAGTAGTGCTCAGAATCCGGTGGAGCGGTTTGCCTCCCGCTCTCCGCGACCGTCTCTTTGAACGGCTCCGCGAACGCAAGATCACCGCAGAAGACCTGTATCAGCTCAAAACGTGGAGAGAATCGAATCCTGATGCCCCGGATGGGCTCTGGTATAAAAATTCGGTTCATTCAAAATCTGCGGCGACGGACAATACCCGAAGACCTTCCTGCTCGCGGGTCAAGCAGCCAAAGGGCAGAAGCTCTGACGTCTCCAGGCGGAGGCGGCCCTGAACAATCTCTGAACAATTCTTTGCCGAACACCAGGGAACAACAGGTTCTCACCCGAGCTACCAGCACGAAGAACCCGCGAGCCCGAACCACCTGCGTTACGCCGTTAACCGGAGGGTTCCTGGTTCGAGTCCAGGCTGAGGAGCCAGCTCAGCCGGCGAGTTGGCACCCCAGGTAGTTTCTAGGTCACGCGTCGCCCCTCGCTTCGCTCGGCGCGAGCGTGTGCGAATCCTACCGCCGTTGCACCCCAACCGCGTCTTGCTTCGTCGTGCCGCCTGAGGAGCCGACGGTCACCCCGAAGCCTCCATAGGGCCACGTTCCGGAAAGGCGCGGAATTCTCGTCCCTCGGCATAACCTCGCTCCAATCCCAGCCAAACCTCGGCTCCTCCACAGGACATCCTCTCCCCGGCGAAGTGACCCTCGCTCCGCGCGTTCGTGCGCGGAGGAGGAGTCATGGCACACGCAACGACATGCTCGTTGGCGGCTATCGCGTCCGTGCTCGTTTCAGGTCCGTCGCTGCGGTCTACCGAGACGCTCGCAGAGGTGCCGTTCGAGCTGTATCAGCATCACCTCGTTGTCACCAAAGGTTCAATCGGCCGGCTGAATGGCCTCACCCTGCTCATCGATACGGGCACGATTCCAAGCGTGGTCGACGCCAAAATCGCCCGGAAGCTGCAGCTGCAGACTGAATCATCCTTGCTCGTCGCGTTCGGCCAACAGGTGCGGATTCAGAGCGCGGTTGTGGAGGGGTTCCGCATCGGCTCCCTGCAGTCGGGCCCCGTTCCCGCCGGCGTGGGCAATCTCTCGTACTTGGAAGGCGTCCGCATCGACGCGATCGTCGGGCTTGACGTGCTGGCGCGTACGAACTTCAGCATCGACTATCGGACTCGCGTGCTGAGTTTCGCTCCAGCGGGCCGAGAGGACGCAGTCGCGCCCCTGGAGATCGTGTGGCCGTTTGTGACCGTGAGGATGACTATCGCAGGCGAGCAGGTTCGATTGTTGGTCGACACCGGCAGCAGCGATCTCGTGCTGTTCAAGACCCGGATGCCCGCCGCCCTCTCAGCTGCGCCCTGGAGAGGTGACAAGACCGTGCATTACGCCTCCGGCGCGGCGCGCTTGCAGCGGCTCGAGCTGCGGCAGGTCGGCCTCGGGGCGCACATGATGGACAAACTGCCAGCCTGGGCCCTCGATCGAGTGCCGCACGGATATCCGCCGAGCATCGACGGCGTGCTCGGCGTGCTGTCCCTCGGCTGCCAGCGCGTGCAGTTCGACTTCGAGAAGGGCGAGTTCGGCTGGAGCCGATGAATCGTGTGACACGACAATCGCGCCGAGGCCGTGGAGTAAGATCACGCTGTTCGTTTCGCACACTGGGCAGAGCCTTGCAAAACAGCTTTCACGTCGGCGACCTCCATCACGTCGAGCCGTCGCTCAACAGCGTGACGGGCCCCGCCGGCACCACTCGCCTGGAACCCAAGGTGATGCAGGTGCTCGTGTGCCTGGCTGCGCAAGCTGGTCAGGTCGTGCCCAAAGAACATCTAATGCGGACCGTCTGGCCCGACACCTTCGTCGGCGACGACGTGTTGACGCGCTGCATCTCAGAACTGCGTCGAGTCTTCGGTGACGATGTCAAAGAGCCGCGCTTTATTCAGACGGTCCCGAAAAGCGGCTATCGGTTGATTGCTGGGGTTTCCTCCCGCGCTGTACAAGGCCTTGCCGTACCAGGACAAGACGCCGCCAAGGAGGCGGTACCCGCCGTTGCGCAAGCCACACGCAACAAGCTCGTGCTCATACTCGTCGGCGTTGTGCTGTTAATAGGCATTGCGGTCGGTGGATGGTGGGTCGCTTCGACGCGTCGAGGACCGGGTGGACCCCTGCGTCAGCCTACCCTGATGCAACTCACCGCGAACTTGCCTGATGTTCCGGTGACATCCGCGCGGATCTCTCCAGACGGTAAATACCTCGCCTATGCCGATCCCACGGGCATTCAGGTCCGCGTCATCGACACGGGCGAGACGCAACGGATCGCAGACACGCGCGGTATGGATGTGTATGCCTGGGGTGGCGACGGGACAAGGATTCGCGCCGCGGCGTGCGGGACGGCAACATGCACTGGCTGGGATCTCTCGTTGGTCGGCGGCACCCGTCGCCGCTCCGGGGCTGGCTGGCCGGTGACAGATGCCGTGATCTCTACGCCAGACGGTTCGCGACTCCTGAGGATCCCAGGAAGCTCTCGCGGCCTGTCGGTCGACCTTCTCGATGGCTCAGCGCCGCGACACTTGATTGACCTCGGCCCGAACGGATCGGCGACCTGGAGCGCCGATGGCGAACGGGTGCTGTTTACCAGGGGACCGTCGCTATCGGCAGTGGAATCCATACCGCTCGCAGGTGGTTCCTCATCGGTGGTGTTCAAAGCCCCCGGCGGGCAGCGGATTGCCGATACCGGGCTGCAATTGCCGGATGGACGCCTGCTCACGGTCTTGACCGACGTAGAGACTAGTGCCGTCGCCGTCTGGGAGGTTCTGATCGATGGAGGCTCGGGAGCCGCACGTGGTTCGCCCCGGCGCTTGACAGAATTGAGGCCGGCCGGTTCATACCTTGGCATGTTCTCGATTGGCGTACGGTCCGAGCTCCGGTTGCCGAGCGCGTCATCGGATGGGAAGCGTGTCGTCATCAAAAGCGACCTGAGTCACGGGAACATCTTTGTGGCGCGGTTCGATGAGCGGCACGGCCGCTTGCTGGATACACCGAGACGGCTCACCAGCGACGAGCGCGGGAGTTACGTTGGCGCTTGGACGCCAGACGGTGAGAGGATTCTTTTCAATCAGGGGCAGAGCGGCTCACACGACATCTTCATGCAGAGGCTCGACGCGGATTCCGCTGAGCCCCTCGTAGTAGGTCCCGGACACCAAGTGCTGCCTCGCATGAGCAGTGATGGTCAATGGGTGCTTTTCCAGGAACCCGTCGGCACAGAGGGGTCGCGGATCATGCGTGTCCCGCTCGCCGGTGGCAGGCCCGAGCAGGTCCTCGCCACCACCGGGGTTGTCTGGCCAAGATGCGCCGTCCGCGGCCCGTGTGTGCTGTTCGAGCAGGACAGGGATCGGTGGGTCGTTTCATCACTCGACCCAGTGCGCGGCAAAGGGGATCGGCTCGGTTCGCTACCGTTCAACACCAGGGGAGAGGACCTTTCGCCAGACGGAAAGGCCGTAGCACTCGTTGTCGAAGGCGCTGGTTCGATGAACCGCATTCGGATCTATTCGTTGCGTGGAGAGCCGCAAAGTGATGTGGTGGTGAAGGACGCCACAGCCCTGGCAAATCTCGACTGGAGCGGCACCGGAGCCGGCTTTTTCTCGACGAACCGAACGACACGCGGCAGTGAACTGCTGTTCATTCGGCTGGACGGCACATCGCATGTGTTGTGGTCGCAACAAGGAGTTCCGATAGCGGCGATCCCGTCTCCTGACGGCACTCGTCTGGCCATCGCAGGATGGACCCGGCAGAGCAACGTCTGGATGCTGACCGACTTCTGACCGACGTCCGACATACCGACCTCGGGACCCGCTTGGGTGCGTATGAGATCGTTCGAGTTACTCTTGCGGAAGACGACGCACTTGGGCTCCCCTTTCGCCCCGAGTCGCATCAATGGGCCAGGAACCCTGCGACTGGAGCGCCTTTTCGAGGCGACGGGAGGCTCCAGGCACGAGCCCTGGCTGTCGAGGGAATATCACTTACCTCATTCCAGAGTGGGTCCGAGAGGTCATCACTACTGACGAGAATGGCGCGTACCGGCGCGATTGCGAACTCGGAAAGAGAAAGGTCACCGCGTAACAACGTCGTCCCAAGACCAGACTTCAGCGGCGATTTCCATCCGGCGAGTCGCGAGATTAAGCAGGAACGTAGGTCAACCTGATCACATCCTCGGCAATCCGATCATTAGCCATAAGCCGGAGCGGCGGCCGGGGTCCGGCGAAATATGGCTTGCCGTGCCCAAGCACGACGGGGTGCAGGTAGATTCGATACTCATCGATCAGGCCAAGTTCGGTG
>JANOJK010000997.1:0-2636 GCA_031408165.1 Acidobacteriota bacterium
TGACCCGTTCCCTTCGCGGTCTGCGCCTTTGGAGGTATTCTCCGGGTGGATTCACCCGGGTCCGATCACCTCCATGTTGACTGGAGACAGGCCATGCGAACATGCCGGCAGCTGTCACTCCTCCTGCTCACGATCTCGTTCTGCAGTGTCCCGCTCGCGGCGCTCGCCCAACAGGAAACCGCGACGATGACGGGTACCGTCCGGGATGCCACCGGCGCCGTGATGCCCAGGGCGGTCGTCATCGCGACCAACATCCGGACGAACATCAGCGCCAGGACCGAAACCGACGAGGGCGGTTCTTATACGATTCCGAGCCTGAGGCCGGGTGACTACTCGGTGACCGCCGAGAGCCCGGGTTTCTCGAAAAGCGTCCGGACCGGCGTGACCCTCCAGGTCGCGCAGGTCGCACGGATCGACGTCACGCTCCAGGCGGGGGCGGTCAGCGAGACCGTCGAAGTCCTCAGCGCCACGTCGCTGCTCGACACCCAGACCTCCTCGCGCGGGCTGGTCATCGACCAGAAGCAGATCGTCGAGCTGCCGCTCAACGGGCGCGACTACAACCAGCTCGCCCTCCTCTCGCCCGGCGTGCTGCCCGGCACGCCACGGCTGTCCAGCGTCAACTTCAAGGGGGTGCTGAACGTCAACGGCAACCGCACCTTCAACAACGTCTTCCTGCTCGACGGCGTCGATAACATCTCGTATTCGAATTCGTTCCGGGGGGAGAACGTCCAGCTGGTGCAGCCGTCCATCGAGGCGCTGCAGGAGTTCAAGATCCAGACCAACGCGTATTCGGCCGAGTACGGACGCAGCTCCGGCGCGGTCGTCAACGCGACGATCAAGTCCGGCACCAACAGTCTGCGCGGCAGCGTCTACGAGTTCCTGCGCAACGACAAGCTGGATGCGTCGAACTTCTTTTCGAACGCGCTCGGCCAGCCGAAACCGAAGCGCGAGCGCAACCAGTTCGGCGCGGCGGCAGGGGGGCCGATCGTCAAGAACCGGACGTTCTGGTTCGGGGACTACGAAGGTCTCCGCGACAAAGAAGGCATCCCGCGCACCCGTCTCGTGCCGTCAGCGGCGGAAAAGAAGGGCCTGTTCTCCGCGGTCGTCGTGGATCCGTTCGCACCGGGGCGTCCGGCCTTCAGTCAGAACGCGCAGGGGCAGTGGGAGATTCCGAAAGACCGCTGGGACCCGGTCGGCGCGGCCATCGTCGCGCTCATCCCGGATGCGAACGCGACCGCGGGAGGCCAGCCTGTCTATGCGTCCACGCCCGTCACCGACACGCGGCAGGACCAGTTCGACGTCCGCATCGACCACCTGTTCGCGCCGAACTTCACGATCTTCGGGCGCTACAGTTTCGTCGACACGCTCACCTTCCGGCCGGCGCCGCTGCCGAAGCTGGCGGAGGGATCGTTCAACGACGCCTTCGGATCGAACGACAATCGTTCGCAGGGGCTCGCGCTCGGCGCGACGTGGACGATCTCGCCGACGCTCGTGGGGGACATCCGGGTGGGGGCGTCCCGCGGCGACTACTATACGAATCCCCCGAACTTCGGCCGCGATGGCGCTGCCGAGATCGGCCTGAAGAACGTGCCGAGCGATCCGGGAATCGTCGGCGGCGTCCCGAAGGTCAATATCCAGGGGTTCGACGCCGTCGGGCGCCATACCTCGACGCCGCAGTTCCAGACCCCGCGTACCTGGAATCCGCGCGCGACGTTCAGCCTGATCCGCGGGTCGCACCTCGTCAAGTTCGGCGCCGAGTACCTCGACGTGTCGACGAGGATCAACGACCTGAATGCGACGATCGGCCGGATGAACTTCGAGAACCGGTTTACCAATCGCGCCGTCGGCGATCTGCTCCTGGGGTTGCCGTCCCAGCTCGCCCTGACGAGCTTCACGGTCATGGACCAGGGACAGAAGATGCAGTTCTATTTCGTCCAGGACGACTACCGCCTGTCGAAGACGCTCACCGCCAACGTCGGACTGCGCTACGAGTACGCGACGCCGCCGGTCGAGAAGGAGAACCAGTTCGCCAATTTCGATCCGGCGACCGGCACCATGGTCTTCGCGAAAGACGGCAGCGTCTTCGAGCGCGCGCTGATCCATCCCGATCGCAACAACTTTGCGCCGCGCCTCGGCTTCGCTTACACGCCGTGGACCAGGACGGTCGTGCGCGGCGGCTACGGGATCTTCTACACGCATACCGTCCGGCAGGGTCGCGAGGGGCTGCTCGGCTTCAATCCGCCCTACCTGATTGACAACCTGCTGCAGACGGGCGTGTCCGGTGCTGCCGCCGTCGCGTCCGCGGCGCCGTTCCGCCTGGTCGACGGGTATCCGTCAGGTCTTCTCGATCCGCGCGCCCTGGCGCAGACGGTGGGGCGCCGCGCACAGGATCCCAATCAGCGGACGCCCTATATCCAGCAGTACAACATCGGCGTCCAGCAGGAATTGATGCCGGACCTGGTCCTCGACGTCGCATTCGTCGGCAACAAGGGGACCAAGCTGAACGGCTTCCGCAATCTGAACCAGCGCGCCGTCATCACCAACGCGGATGGATCGCAGTCGGCCGGGGCGCGGCCCTATCCGGCCTTCGGCGATATCCAGTGGATGGAAAACCGCGTCAGCTCCAACTACCGATC
>JANOJK010001010.1:0-1521 GCA_031408165.1 Acidobacteriota bacterium
AGGATCGCCGCGGCCACCAGCACGCGGAGGTCGAGCGCGATGGCAGTCACCCGCGGCACGTTATCGGGCATGGAGGTGCGGAGCACCTGGATGGCCCACCACGCGACCACGATCGCGGACACGGTGCCGGCAGCCGACAGGACGAGACTCTCGGTCATGAGCTGCCGAATGAGGCGCCACCGGCTGGCACCGAGCGCCGCCCGGACGCCGATCTCCCGCTCGCGCGCACTGGCGCGGGCGAGCAGCAGGTTGGCGATGTTGGCGCACGCGATCAGCAACACGACGCCGACCCCGGCGAGCAGCATCAGCATCCACGATCGGATCCGCGCACCGACGATGTGATCGACGAGCGGCCGCACGCCAATACGGCTCTTGTTCCAGGCCGGGTTCGCCTGTTCGATCGCGGCCGCGACCTGATCCATCTGCGCCTGCGCCTGCGTCACCGAGATCCCCGGCTTCAGACGGGCGATCACCTGAAGATACCTGATGAACCTCGAGGGATCCCGGACCCGCTGATCGGGCGGAACCACATACGGGATCCAGATATCCGTGGGACGCGCGGCGCTGACCGGATAGGCAAAACCCGGGGGCATGACGCCGATGACTTCGTAGCCGCTGCTGGCGGATGCCGGACCCCCTTCGACGTCGTCGAGCGGAATCGAACGGCCGATGATCCGGGGATCGGCGCCGAACCGGCGGCGCCACAATCCGTCGCTGAGGACCGCCACGCGATCGCGTCCGGCGATTTCATTATCAGCGGTGAAGGGCCTGCCGATCGCCGGCCGAACGCGCAGCACGCGGAAGAAATCCGCCGTGACACGCTGGGGCACCAGCGACTCGGGCTCGGCGCCTGGTTCGTGCAGCGTGAGCCAGCCGCTGGCAATCGCGGCGATCGATTCGAAGACGCGCTGCTGCGCCGCCCAGTCCCCGTAGTTCTGGGGCGCGACAGAGCTGAGGGCCTCGGGATCTCCATCTATACGGCTGGATTGACGAGACGGCAGCGAACGTTCGCCCACGGCGACGAGACGATCGTGCTCGTCGAAGGGCAACCCGCGAAGGACGACGGCGTCCACGACCGAGAAGATCGCGGTCGTCGCGCCGATGCCGAGCGTGAGCACGATGAGGGCGGCGAACGTCGGACCCCTGGACGATCGCAGCGAGCGAAGAGCAGCTTTAAGGTCGTCACGCATGGGCTGCCTCATTTGCGCCATGGCCAGGGCCGAGCCCATCTTGGCGGCGCGCCGCTACAGTTTACTCCTCAGAAGTCGATAGGGCCGATTGACGAGTCCGCCCTAGGCGACGGCTGGTCAATTGGCCCGCCGACCGCGGCAAGCCGAAGGTTAATGGTGCCCCGCACCCCCTTCACACGGCGAATGCCCGCCGCCAGCTCGGGACTCAGGAGACCAGCATCGGCAGCGGCCGGCGCGTAGTTCCGGTGTTCAAGGCGAATACGGTAGCAGAGGACGACGGTGCGGTTGAACGCCAGGCGAGATTTCGACTTCGCATCGGCGACTGCCTCCT
>JANOJK010001011.1:0-2327 GCA_031408165.1 Acidobacteriota bacterium
CTGATTTCATAGAGGTGGGGGTGTCTGCGCATAACTGGGTACGGGAGGCAGATATCAGGGTTCTCGGGGTTCTCAGGGTTCTCAGGGTTCTCAGGGTTCTCAGGGTTCTCAAGGTTCGAAGTGCCAGACTCCGAGCCTTAGAACCCCGGGAACCTAGAGAACCTTGAGAACCCCGAGAACCCCGAGAACCTTGAGAACCCCTAGAACCGTATCGCCGCCTCGACCTTCTTGATGGCGGCCGCAAACCGGCGGGGATCGAAGCTGCTGGGGGATTCGAATTGCTGGAAGAGTTCCGTGAACGGGCCCTTCATGCCGGCCGGATCCTGTCCGCGCACCTTTGCGAGCGCTGTGGCGAGGACTTCGGCCGCCATCGCGGCCTGTTCCGCCGCGCGCTCGCCGCGCTCGGCGATCTGGGGCGCGTCCGCGAAGATGCCGCTCAGGATGGCGGACGCCATCTCGGGGGTCGCAGACGATGTGAGCACCCTGCTGAGGCCGCGATCGACGATGGCGCGCGCCTGGGTGGCGAGCCCGACCACTTCATCGGGGCGCGCGTTGAGGCGGCTCGCCTCGATCTGCAGTTTGCCCATGACCCCGTCGAGCTCGACCGCCGCCTGCGCGTCCCACGCCTGCAGCACCCGCCGGCCCGTGAGGTAGCGCGACACCTGGAGCTGCGGGAGCCCGGGGCGGGCGCGATGCTCATACCCCGCCGCCTGCCGCCAGCTGTCCTCGGGGCGCGTCAGGCTGTGGTGACACGCGAAGCAATCGAGCTCGGCGTACTCCGGCCAGACCGGCCCCTTGACCCGCCGCGCGAGGCGATCGAGGCTGGCTCGGAGGTGCGTCAGTTGCCCCACCGCGAAGGTGCGCACCGGCTTGTAGGGGTCGGCGTCGGGCGCTTCCTTCCAATGCCGCGGCATCGCTGCGCTGAAGGCTTCCAGCTCGAAGACGAGATCCGGGTGTCCGGCCGCGATCATCTCGTGGTCCACGAATTTTTCTGACGTCCCCAGGTGGCACGTGAGGCACCTGTCGGTGCGCTTCACCGCGTCCTTGGTGTCGTACATGCCGCGCTTGACGGACTCGTCGTGCTTCGCGTCCCTGGTGACGTGGTAACCGAGCCAGCCTGTCGCCGGGCCGTGGCACGCCTCGCAGCTCACCCCTTCGGTCGCGAAGTTGCGGCCCCGCGCCGAGGCGGGGACGTCGAGCGAGTGGCACACGAGGCATTTCTGCGCCTGCTGCGCATTCCCGATGGCGAGGATGCGTCCCATCCGCTGCGACACGCTGTTGGCGAGCACTTCCGTCGCGCGGGCATGGCGATCCTGCGACACCCAGATGCTGTACTCGGTCTGAAGGATGCGTGCGCCAGCGACCGGACGGACCGCGCCGTGACACGCGACGGCGCTGCAGGAACCCGGGCCGACATAGTTACCCGCGTCCGCCGGGGTCGCCTGAGGCGCCGGGATCGTCCGCGCGGGCGCCGAGGCGCGCAGGGACGACGTCAGCGCCGCGGCAGACAGCACGGCAGGGAAAACGAGCAGCAGGAGCGGCCGGACGTGTCGCAACATCGCGCCTGTTTATATCAAATCGCCGAGTCCAGCACTCAACTCCGACTACCGATGACCCGATTGTTGATATATTCCGTGGCTCCAGTGCAGGGTCGCGCTCCCACATCACCCATCTTCGACGAGCTTCGCGCCATCCAGCGGGCTCACGGCTACTTGCCGGAAGGGGAGCTCCGCCGTCTCGCCGATCGCCTCGAGCTCCCGCTGTTCCGGCTGCAGGCCGTTGCCAGCTTCTATCCGCATTTCTTCCTGAAGCCCCCGGCGCGCGCCGAGGTCAGGGTGTGCGGCGACATGGCGTGCCACCGCTACGGGGGCAACGAGCTGCGCGAGGACCTCGCCGCGCGCTTTCAGGGGCAGGACGTCAACGTCAAACACGTGTCGTGTCTCGGCCGCTGCGATCTCGCGCCGGCGATCGCCGTGAACGATCAGATTTTCGAGAAGGTCACCCAACCGCAGGCGAGTGCGCTCATCGACTTCGCGCTGGCCGGCGCGTCGCCCGAGCAGCTCGCGGCGCGCAAGGCGCCCCCGCACCTCTCGCCCGTCGAGTGCGATCCGTATCCCGACCAGGCGTCGCAATACGGCGTGCTCCGCTCGTTCGTGCAGTCGAGGGACTGGACGGGGCTCATCGCCACTCTCAAGGCGAGCGGCCTGCGCGGCCTCGGGGGGGCGGGCTTCCCGACCGGCATGAAGTGGGAGCTGGTGCGCAACCAGCCGGGCCCCGACAAGTACATCGTCTGCAACGCCGACGAGAGCGAGCCGGGCACGATCAAG
>JANOJK010001036.1:0-1762 GCA_031408165.1 Acidobacteriota bacterium
CATTCGTGGCCGGTGAATCTGCCGGTCATCCTCGGGCACGAGTTCGCCGGGACCGTGGCGAAGGCCGGCCGCGCCGTGAAGGGGTTCCGGGAAGGGGATCGGGTGGTCTCCGAGACCGCGGCGGTCGTCTGCGGCGAGTGCGTGCTCTGCCGGACCGGGCTCTACAACCTGTGCCCGTCGCGCAAGGGGTTCGGCTACGGCATCAACGGCGCGATGGCCTCCTACGTGAGGGTGCCGGCGCGCTGCCTGCACGGGATCCCTGACACGCTGCCGTTCGATCTTGCCTGCCTCGCGGAGCCGCACGCCGTCGCCTACAACGCGATGTGCGTGAACTCCACGATCCGTCCGGGCGATCTGGTCGTCGTGCTCGGCCCGGGCCCGATCGGACTGCTGTGCGCGCGAATGGCGGCGCTCGCCGGCGCCGATCCCCTGATCGTCGTCGGCCTGACGGCCGATGCGGCGCGGCTCGAGACGGCCACGCGGCTGGGCGCGACGCGGATCGTGAACGCGCAGGTCGAGAACGTGGAGGACGTCGTCCGCGGCGTCAGCGCCATCGGCGCGGATCTCGTCTGCGACGCCTCGGGCGCGAGCCGGCCGCTGGATCTCGCGCTCGCGCTGGCGCGCCCCGACGGACAGGTGACGAAGGTCGGCTGGTCCCCCGACCTCGTGCCCGTCAACATGAACCCGCTCGTGCAGAAGAACATCCGGCTCCAGGGCTCGTTCAGCCACAACTTCCCGGTGTGGGAGCGCGTGATCCACTTGCTCGACCGGCGGCTGACGCACCCCGAGGAAGTCGTCGGCATGACCTCCCCGCTCGCCGGATGGCGCGAGGCCTTCGACGCGATGCACGACGGGCGCGTCATCAAGTCCGTGCTGATTCCATGACGGCGGCGATCGCCACCCCTCGCATCAGCGCATTTCCGAAATGCTACTTCGACGCGCTCTGCCGCGGCGAGATGGACTACGTCGCCTGGATCCGCTCGGCCCCCGCGCTCGGCGGCGAAGGGCTCGAGCACTACGACGGCTTCTTCCGCAGCTTCGACGCCCACGACGTGGATCCCGTGCTCGAGGCGATGGAGGCCACGGGCCAGGTGAGCTCGATGCTCTGCTTCTCCCCTGACTTCACCCATGCCGACCCCGCCGAGCGGCGGCGCCAGGTGGAGCGGCAGCAGGGGGCCATCGATCTGGCGGTGAGGCTGGGCACCAGGTTCTGCCGGACGCTGAGCGGGCAGCAGACGCCCGGCCTGTCGCGACGGGACGGCATCGCCCGCACCGTCGAGGGGATCCTGCGCTCGCTCGAGTACGCGGAGAAGCGCGACGTCGTCCTCTGCCTGGAAAACCATTATAAGGACGGCACCTGGCTCTATCCCGAGTTCGCGCAGCCGGAAGAAATCTTCCTCGAGATCCTGGACCGCGTGGACTCGCCACGCCTGGGTGTGCAGTACGACCCGTCGAACGCCGTGGTCGGCGGTTACGATCCCGTCCGCTTCCTGGAGAAAGTCCTGCCGCGCGTCGTGACCATGCACGCCTCGGATCGGGCGCTCGTGCCCGGCGCGACGCTCGACGATCTCCACGCGAGCGACGGCAGGACGGGCTACTCCGACAAGCTGCGGCACGGCGAAGTCGGCCAGGGGCTCATCGACTACGACGCGATCTTCGCCATCCTCGCGCGCGCGGGGTATGCGGGCTGGATCTCGGTGGAAGACGGCGTCAACGGCCTCGACGAGCTCCAGCGGTCCATCGAGTTTCTGAAGCGCAAGCG
>JANOJK010001067.1:0-6772 GCA_031408165.1 Acidobacteriota bacterium
CGCCGCAGCCGTGAGCACCTCGACTCCGCCCGGGGCAGGCCGCCCCGCCGTCGACTTCCTCTTCAGCCTCGAGCGCTTCGGCATGAAGTTCGGCCTCGCGAACATCACGAGGCTCTGCGCCGCGCTCGGCAGTCCCCAGGACGCGTTCCCCTCCGTCATCGTCGCCGGCACGAACGGCAAGGGCTCCGTCACCGCGATGGTCGATACGGCGCTCTGCGCCGCCGGGCACGTGAGCGCGCGGTACACGTCCCCGCACCTGCAGCGGCTCGAAGAGCGCTTCGTCATCGGCGGGCAGGAAGTGACGCGCGAGGCGCTCGACCGGTCGGCCGCCCGCGTCCAGCACGCGGCCGGGGGCCTCGTCGCGTCGGGCGCTCTGGCGGCGCTCCCGACATTCTTCGAGTGCACGACCGCGATCGCGTTCGACCTCTTCCGCGACGCCGGCGTGGAGGTGGCCGTGCTGGAAGTCGGCCTCGGCGGCCGCCTGGACGCGACGAACATCGTCTCGCCGATCGCCGCCGCGATCGTGTCGATCGATTTCGATCACGAAGAGCAACTGGGGGACACGCTGGCGTCGATCGCCGCCGAGAAGGCCGGCGTGATCAAGCCCGGGATTCCGGTGGTCTGCGGTCCGCTGCCGGCCGAGGCGCTGGCCGTCATCGCGGAGGTCTGCGCGGCCCGACGGGCGACGCTCATTCGCACCGACACGGATGCCGCGCTTGCGGCGCGGGTGGCCTCGATGACAGTCGCGCTGCCGGGGGAGCACCAGAAGGCGAATGCCGCGGTCGCGCTGGCGCTCCTCGACGCCATCGATCGCGAGCCCGCGCGCGGCGTGCGGGTCGGCGAGGACGCCAGGCGCGCCGGCGTGACGAACGCCAGATGGCCCGGGCGGCTCGAGACCTTCACCGCCGGGAACTGCCGCGTCCTGCTCGACGCGGCGCACAATCCGGCCGGCGCGCGCGCGCTGGCGACGTACCTCCGGGTGGCCGCGCCCGAGGGGGTCACGCTCGTGTTCGGCGCGATGCGCGACAAGGCGGTGCGCGAGATGCTGACGGCGCTCCTCCCCGTGGCGGCCTCGATCGTGTGTGCCACGGCGCCGGGTGCGCGCGCGACGCCGGCCGACGAGCTCGCCGCGCTGGCCCGCAGCCTGGGCGCGCGCGCCGACGCCGTCGCGGATCCCGCGCAGGCCGTCGCCGCGGCGTGCGCACAGGGACGGCTGGTCGTCGTCGCGGGCTCCATCTTCCTCATCGGGCCCGTCCGCGAGCGGCTCGGCCGTGATATTCTCCGGTGACCCCGCGAGTCCGCCGGTTCCTCTCTGGCAGCATGGTTCGTAATCGCCTTCTTCCTGTTCTGATCGCGCTCGCGGGCCTCGTCGCGGCGGCGCGCCCCGCGCACGCCCAGGCGCAGCCCGGCGGCTGCAGCTACAAGTGGGAAGCGAACAGTCAGGACGCGATCACGGTCAACGCGACCCACACCCGCCTGATCAAGAACGTCCAGGTCGAGTGCAACGACATCCAGCTCTTCGCCGATGAGGTCGAGCTCTTCACCGACATCGATCGCGTGCGCGCGTCGGGGAACGTCGTCTTCGTGTCGGCCACGAACCGGATCGCCGCCGATCGCATGGAGTTCAACACCAGGACGAAGACCGGGACGTTCTTTGTCGCCTCCGGCAGCGCCAACATGGAGAACCGCGGAGTGGATCGCTCGCTGTTCGGCTCGCAGGAGCCCGACGCCTATTTCTGGGGCGAGACCATCGAGAAGCTCGGGCCGAAGACCTACCGGATCACGCGCGGCGGGTTCACGACGTGCGTGCAGCCGACCCCGCGATGGGAGATGGCGGCGACCTCGGTCACGCTGACGCTCGAGAAGCGCGCCGTCCTCACCAACATGGTGCTCAAGGTGAAGGACGTGCCGGTGTTCTACCTGCCGGCGATGTACTACCCGATCAACAAGGAAGATCGCGCGACCGGGTTCCTCCTGCCGATCTACGGCTCCTCCGACATCAAGGGACAGACGATCGAGAACGCGTTCTTCTGGGCGATCAACCGCAGCCAGGATGCCACGCTGTACCACAACTTCTATTCCAAGACCGGCCAGTCGTTCGGGGGGCAGTACCGCTACATCCAGTCCGCCGGCTCGTCGGGGCAGGTCGAGACCGTCGTGGTCCGCGAGCACGAAGCCGTCTACGAGCAGCCGGACGGCTCGAGCAGGACCTTCGAGGGGATTGACAGCTATACGGTCACCGGAACGATCCTGCAGCAGTTGCCGGCCCGCCTGCGACTGACTGGCAGCGCGAACTATTTCTCGAGCCTCGTCGCCCAGCAGCGCTATCAGCAGAACATCTTCGCGGCCACCAATCGCACCCGGAACTTCGCCGTCAACGTCGCGGGCAACTGGGGCGCCAACTCGATCAGCGGCACCGTGGATCGCAACGAGACCTTCACCAGCGACACCGACTCGACCGTTTTCGGCTCCCGCCCGCGTCTCAACTACAGCCGCGCGGAGAAGTCGATCGGCCGCCTGCCCATCTACTTCGGTGCCAACGCCGAATACGTCAACCTGGTGCGCGTCGGCAAAAAGACCGCCGAGAAGACCGACTTCGGGATCACCCGCTTCGACTTCTTTCCGCGCCTCCGCTTCCCCTTCACGAAACTGCCGTACCTGACGTTCAACTCCTCGCTGGGCTTTCGCGAAACCTTCTGGAGCGAGAGCCTCGTCAACAATCTCCGCGTGCCCGAGAGCGAGAGCATCCAGCGCCGCTTCTTCCAGCTGGCCACGACGATTACCGGCCCGGTCGTCACGAAAATATTCAACACGCCGGCCAGCACCTACGCGCAGAAGTACAAACATGTGATCGAGCCGACGCTGACGCTGCAGCGCACCACGGCGATCGACAACTTCGACCGCATCGTGAGGCTCGACGGCACCGACAACGTCACGGGACAGATGACGAGCGCGACCTACGGGTTGAGCAATCGCCTGTATGCCAAGACGGTGAACTCGCGCGAGATCGTGGCGGTCTCCGTCTCGCAGAGCTATTACACCGACGCGGCCGCCGCGGCGCGGGATCAACAGTACCAGAGCAACCCGTTGACGGCGTCGCTGGCGCCGTCGCATTTCTCGCCGGTCGCGCTCCAGGCCCACGTCACGCCGACGCCGGCGACCGACGCCACGTTCCGCACCGAATACGATGCGCGCGCGGGCGCCTTGCGGTCGCTCGCGGCCAACGGCGGGCTGGCGCAGGGGTGGGTGCTCGTCTCGGTGGGCTGGAGCCTCAACCGGCTGATCCCGACGGACCCCGACGATCCGGTCACGACCGCTTCGCACTACCTCAACTCGTCGCTGGTCATTCGCAAGCCGGGCAACGCCTGGAGCGGCTCCTACGTCTTCAACCTCGACATGAAGACGAAGGACTTCCTGAACCAGCGGATCATGGCCCACTACAACGCGCAGTGCTGCGGCCTCGCCGTCGAGTACCAGAAGTTCAACTTCGGCACCCGGGCGGGCGCCGTCGGCGTGCCCAAGGATCACCGTTTCAATCTCTCGTTCACGCTCGCGGGGATCGGGACGTTCTCGGATCTCTTCGGCGCTTTCGGAGGACAGCAGGGACGATGAAGGGCCTGATTCTGAGCGGCGGCAAGGGCACGCGGCTGCGTCCGCTGACCTACACGAGCGCCAAGCAACTCGTGCCGGTCGCCAATAAGCCCGTGCTGTTCTACGGCATCGAGGCGCTCGCCGCCGCCGGCATCACGGAGATCGGCATCGTCGTCGGCGATACCCATGCCGAGATCCGCGCCGCCGTGGGCGACGGGTCGCGCTGGAACGTGCGGGTCACCTACATCGAGCAGGACGCGCCGCGCGGCCTCGCCCACGCGGTCCTCATCAGCGAGGCGTTCATCGCGGGCGATTCGTTCGTCGTCTACCTCGGGGACAATCTCCTGAAAAAGGGGATCACCGAGTTCGTGGAGGAATTCATCCGGGAGGCGCCGGCGGCGCAGATCCTGCTGACCAAGGTCGCCGATCCGCAGATGTTCGGCGTCGCGGAACTGGTGGACGGCCGGGTGGTGCGGCTCGTCGAGAAGCCGAAACAGCCGAAGAGCGACCTGGCGCTGGTCGGCGTCTACATGTTCTCCCCCGCCGTCTTCGAGTCGGTCAAGCGGATCACGCCGAGCTTCCGCAACGAGCTGGAAATCACCGACGCGATCCAGGACCTGATCGACCGCGGCCTCGAGGTCCGCCCGCACCTCGTCCAGGGGTGGTGGAAGGACACCGGCAAGCTCGAAGACATGCTGGAAGCCAACCGGCTGATCCTTGATACGATCGAGCTCCGGATCGACGGCGCGGTCGACGGCGAGTCGAGCATCGAGGGGAAGGTGATCATCGAGGCGGGAGCGATCGTCGAGCGCTCCGTCATCCGGGGTCCGGTCATCATCGGCGCGGAGGCCCGCATCGTGCGCGCATACGTCGGTCCGTTCACCTCGATCGGTCCGCGCGTGGAGATCCGCGATTCGGAGATCGAACACAGCATCGTGCTGGAAGGGGGCGTGATTACCGACGTCAGTCGCGTCGCCGACAGCCTGACCGGCAGGAACGTGCGGATTCACCGGACGCCGCTCAAGCCGTCCGCGTACCGCTTCATGCTCGGCGACAATTCAGAAGTCGGCATCCGCTGACCACTGCGAGGACCGTATTGTGACAGCACCCGCGAAGTTCGCGCTCGGTTCGAAGGCGCCCATTCACGACGTCCGCACGAAGACGCTCCGCGTCATGCCCGACGAGCGCGGCTGGCTAATGGAGATTCTTCGCGCCGACGACACCGACTTCTTCTCGAAGTTCGGCCAGGTGTACGTGTCCGCCACCTATCCCGGCGTCGTGAAGGCCTGGCACTACCACAAGACCCAGGTGGATCATTTCGCGTGCGTGGCCGGGATGGTGAAGCTCGTGCTGATCGACACGCGCAAGGACTCGCCCACCAACGGCGCGGTGAACGAGTTCTTCCTCGGCACCCGGAATCCGATGCTCGTGCAGGTCCCCAACCTCGTGTATCACGGCTGGAAATGCATCAGCACCGAGCCCTCGCTCGTGGTCAACATCCCGACCGAGCCGTACTGCTACTCCGATCCCGACGAGTACCGCCTCGACCCGCACGGGACACTGCCCTACGACTGGACGCGCAAGGATGGTTAAGGTCCTCGTCACCGGCGGCGCCGGTTTCATCGGATCGAACTTCGTCCGCTACGCGCTGGCGACGCACGACGACTGGCGCGTCACGACGCTCGACAAGCTGACCTACGCCGGCCGGCTCGAGAACCTCGAGAGCGTCAAGGACCACCCGCGCCATCGATTCGTCAAGGGGGACGTCGCTGACGCGGCGGTCGCCGCCCCGCTCGTCCTCGAAGCCGACATCGTCGTCCATTTCGCGGCCGAGACCCACGTCGATCGGTCGATCAAGGATGCAGGGGCGTTCATCACGACGGACGTCTACGGCACGTTCGTGCTGCTGGAGGCGGCGCGCGAGAACACGACGCTGCGGCGCTTCGTCCAGATCTCCACCGACGAGGTCTACGGGAGCGTGCCGGAGGGATCCAGCACCGAGACCGACGAGCTCCGGCCGAGGAACCCGTACGCCGCGAGCAAGGCGGGGGCGGATCGGCTCGCGTACAGCTACTGGGCGACCTACGAGGTGCCGGTCGTGATCACGCGCGCCTCGAACAATTACGGGCCGAACCAGTTTCCCGAAAAGATCATCCCGCTGTTCATCACGAACCTCCTCGACGACATCCCCGTCCCGCTCTATGGCGACGGCCAGAACGAGCGCGACTGGCTTCACGTCGAGGATCACTGCCGGGCGGTCGACCTGCTGATCGACGAGGCGGAGAACGGCGAGGTGTTCAACGTCGGCGGCGGGAACCACGTGAGGAACGTCGACCTGACGCACCGGATCCTGGAGCTGGCCGGCTAACCGGCCTCGCTGATTCGTCACGTGCCGGTCTGGCTCGGTCACGATCGCCGCTATTCGCTTGATACCTCCAAGCTCCGCGCCCTTGGGTGGGCGCCGCGGGTGGATTTTGAGGCAGGGATCGCCGCCACCGTCGAGTGGTATCAGCAGAACGACTGGTGGTGGCGGCCGATCAAGGATGCGGATCCGGCCTTCCGGGCCTACTACGAGGCCCAATACCGCAACCGCCGCCCGTGACCTCGGGCGCGACGGGAATTCCACTCGTGACGGGGGCCGCCGGATTCGCCGGCAGTCACCTCCTCGAGCGCCTCGTAAGGTCGCATGACGCGGTTGCAGCCTGGTCGAATCCCGGCAGCGCTCGGCCGCGCGTTGTGCATCGCGGTCTGCACTGGAACGCGGTGGACCTCCTGGACCTCGAAGCCATCCGGCGATCGCTGGGAGGACTGCGGCCGTCCGCGATCTTTCATTGCGCCGGTCTTCCGCAAGTTGCGGAATCCTGGCGGAACGCGGGTCGTGCCCTGCACGTCAACGCCTTCGGCACGCACGTGTTGCTCGACGCGGTAAGCAGCACGGGATTGAGATGCCCGGTTGTCGTTGCGGGCTCCGCGCTCGTCTATCGACCGGCGGACAGGCCGCTGAACGAGGATGACCCGCTGGGTCCGTCGGAGCCCTATGGAGTCAGCAAGCTGGCGCAGGAGCTCGTCAGCATGCGGGCTGTGACACGTGTACTGCTGACGCGTCCCTTCAACCATGCGGGGCCGCGTCAACCCTCGTTGTTCGTGACCTCGAGCTTCGCCCGTCAGATCGCGGAGATCG